>JAVEEE010000166.1 GCA_030840615.1 Frankiaceae bacterium
GGAACATCTCCGACGAGAACTCCTCGACCGGGTCGTCGCGCATGCGGGTGACGCGCACGGGCATGCGGTAGACGAGGTCCGGAGCAAGCACGGCAAGCCAGTCGAGGAGCCTGGCGTGATCGAGTAGTGCGGCCTCGTCCTCGAGGAACTCCACGATCTCGAAGTGCAGCGGGTCTCCGACGTGGACCCGCTCGGTGGTGGGCCGAAGGTCTGTCTGCATTACCACGGCCTCCCGACCATGAAGTCGCGCCACCGAAGCCACCACTGCCACTGGTTGTCGTCCTTCGTGAAGCCGGGGTAGACGTGGCCCCCGCCCGGCCACTCGCCGTCCCAGTAGCCGTCGAACGACGGCTTCTCGCCGATGAGCGCGCCGTACTTCATCGTCCCCTGTCGACCCATCACGCCGCGGGACGCGGCGGTCATCTGGGGCCAGGTGTCGGCGTCATCGGTCTCGACGAAACCGCTGATGCCGAAGGAGAGGGTCGACGCGCGCCGCATCAGCGTGCGGACCTCCTCCGGTGCGGAACGCTCGACGAGGAACCAGTTGAAGAACTCGATCTTCTCGGGCCCCTTGGGCACGAACGCGTGCCAGCAGATGACCGCGCTCATTCCTTCGGGCGTCGGGAAGTCGAAGGAGAAGGTCCCGACGTTGGGGAACAGCCCGCCGACGCTCGGGGGGAAGTCGGCGAGAACGCGGAGCTGGTCCTCGTTGAACCGCCGCTGCAGCTGCGGAACCATCTCCGGCGTCAGCCCCGGCGGCGGCATCAGCTTGAGCTTCTCCAGCGGGGCCTTGCTCTTCCAGTCGTCGCCGCTGTCCTTCAAGATGGTCCAGTTGGGCTCCCGCTGATCGATGCAGCGCAAGCCGTGTCCGTTGGCGCTGACGTCGATTCCATACATCGATCCATCGTCGCGCTCCGCTGCCGCGAGCTCCGTCAACGACCGATGCAGCGTCATCGCGTGGTAGCCGTCGCCCGCGTGCTGCTCGCCCGGTGCCTTCCAGTTCGTGGGAATGACGAACCGCTGCGGCGGGCCGAGGACCTCCAGCCCGTCGTCGGTCCGGTCGAACATGAGGTCCTGGTACCACTTGATGTCGCCGAGCCAGTCGTCGAGCGACGGCGCTTGTGGGTCCCAGGTGGCGAACACAAAGCCGGCGTAGGTCTCGACGCGCGCGCGCGGAAGTCCGAGCTCGTCCTTGGCGCGGTAGGCGCCGTGCATGCTCTCCTGTGCCATCGGTGAGCCCAGGAATCGTCCGGTCGGGTCGAAGGTCCAGCCGTGGTAGGGGCACTTGAACTGCTTGTCGTTGCCGGCGTCCCCGCGACAGACCTTCATCCCGCGGTGTGTGCAGACGTTGAGCAGGACGTTGACCTTGTTGGTGCGATCGCGAACGACGACGACCGGGTCCTCGCCGATGTAGCGCGTCACGTAGTCGTTGACGCGTGGGATCTCGCTCTCGTGAGCGACGATCTGCCACGCTCTCGCGAACAGCTGCTTGAGCTCGATGTCGTAGACCTCAGGGTCGCTGAGCACCCGCATGGAGACTTCGTGGCGGTCCAGGTCGATGAGCTTCGAGACAGCGGTGCCGTCCGACAAGATCGGGCTGGTCAGCGTGTCCAGGTCTTGGTCGAGCGTCATCTCGAGGTCCTCCTCGTGCCAAACCGCGGAGCATCGCAGGCAATGTCGCGAGCGTAACCGATGAGACGGACGCCGTATAGAGTGTCTCGATTTCCCGCAGTCAGCGGGCGGCGCGCATTCGGCGCTGTCGCGGCGCGGCCGCCGACTCGTCCGAGGTCGTCAAGGAATCCCACAGGTCGGCCAGCCGAGCCGCCAGCTTGGCCGAGCCCGGCGTGGGAATCAGGAACGAGGACATGACCAACCGCATGAAGATCTCGGTGATCTGGCGCTCGGTCAGAATGCCCTGAACAACCGGCGGCGACTCGGCCAGCGCGGGTTTGAGGTATTCCGAGGCGAACTTCGCGATCGTCGGCAGCTCGCGGGTCATGAACGCGAGGGCGACGCCGGGCTCGAGCTGGATCATCTGGCGCATGTGGGGGAAACGCTCGGGAAAGCTGATCGCCACTTCGAGCACGACTCGCACGCGTTCGGCGGGGTCCGGGCGGGCCGCCACGGCATCGTCGTACGCCGCCCGCATGGTGTCCTCGATGCGCGAGTTGACAGCGTCGAGGACCTCTTCCTTGCTCTTGAAGTAGCGGTAGAGCGTGCCGCGGGACACACCCGACTCTTCGCAGATGTCGCTCATGGACAGTCGGCGAACACCATGCCGGGACAGGGCCCGGATCGCGCCGTTGACGATCACTTCCTCGCTGTTTCGCTGCCCTGCCACGCGGCTCACGATACAGCGTGTTCAGTTCACCCGCGTGTGACTCGCCGCCGCTCTGGTGGCTCAGCTGCCGCCGGTGGCGACGGCCGGCACCGGCACGGCGGGGACGAGTGCGGCCCAGGCGTCAGCCACGCGCGCGGGCAGTTCGGCGATGTCCTCGGTCGGCATCAGGTATGCCGTCAGCATGAGCCGCTCGAAAATCTCGGCCAGCTCGTGCTTGGTCATCAATCCGGCTTGCACGGGGGGAGCGGCGTCGAGGACCGGCTCCAAGGCCCGGGCAGCTGCCTCGACGAGCTGTGGCATCGACCGGGCGAAGAAGTCAAGGGCGAACGCCGGCTCGGTCCGGACGATCGTCGCGGTCTGCGGGAACTGCTCGCGGTAGTCGAGCATGGCCTGAAGGACGACCCGTAGCCGGTCCTCGTGGTCGGGTTGCGCATCGACGGCCGCCTGCAGCACCGAGTCCACGGACGAGCGAACATGACTGCCGATGGCGTCGAGCACGTCGTCCTTGCTCTTGAAATAGCGGTAGAGCGTGCCGCGGGACACGCCTGCCTCTTCGCAGATGTCGCTCATCGACAAGTGCCGCAACCCGTGCCGGGAAAGCGCGCGAATGGCGCCGTCCAGGATGAGTGAGACCGAGTCTCTGCGCACATGTCGAACAGTAACGCTCCAAATCGTTCTACGCGAGGGGCCTCGCCGGGGGCTCGGACGCCGCGAATGCGGCGATTGTCGGTGCCAGCAGGTCGGGCGTGCTGCCGTGGATGATCATCTCCTCCACACCCGCGTCGAGGTAGTGACGGAGCCGGCTCGCGCAGTCGGCCACGGATCCCACGGCTGCGCCACTCGAGAACCAGTCCTCGGGGATCACCTCGCTTACCTCGACAAGTTGTTCCGGGCTCAGCGAGCCGTCTGCCGTGCGGCCGTCGAGGGCCTTGATCAGCGGGTGGGCCGCCAGCCGGTCGAGCACTCCCTGGTCCCAGCCGTTCGCCTTCACCAGCGACGAACCCAGAAGCGGTGCATCGAGGTATGTCACCAGGCGTCCGCGCACCTTCACCGCGACCTCGTCGGCTGAGAGGTCTGCGGCGACGACAACCGTGCCAACGGCGAGGATCGACTCCGGATCTCGCCCGGCCGCCAGAGCCGCCTCGCGCACAGCTGCGGCGGAACGCCGCTGACCCTCGGGCGTCAGGAACGGGTGGAGCAGCACACCGTCGAAGTGTTGGCCGGCGAGCGCCAGCGCCCGCGGGCCGATCGCCGTCAGCAGCACGGGCGGCGCGACGACATCGGGACGGTCTCCCAGCTGCAGTGCCGGGAACGTGCCGAGTGGGCCGTCGTAGGAGACTTCTTCACCGGCCCACAGACGGCGAAGGATCTGTACGGCGTCGACCAGGACGGTGTTGGACGCCGGCGGGAGGCCCATGGCCGTCCACTTCCGCGGCACGGCGCGCCCGATCCCCAGGAGAAAGCGCTCGTCGCTCAGGGCCTGCAGGGTCAGGGCGAGGGAAGCGAGCGCCATCGGGTGACGGGTCTGCACGTGGGTGGCCGCCGCGCCGATCCGAACTCGCGTGGTGGCCTGGGACAGTGCACCGCCGATGGTGCCGAGGTCCTTGGTGCCGAGACGTTCCGACAGCCACACGGCTCCGAGTCCGGCGGCCTCTCCTGCCACCGCTTGGGTCACGGCCAGCCGCGGATCGCTCGCTCGCCCCGGGAGCAGGTAGGCGCCGAGTCGAGACGCGGTCTGGACGGCGGCCATGGTCGTTCTCCTTGCGCGGGAACGGCGTTGCACACATAGTGCGGTGGTTGTCAATCAAGCATCATCCTGGCTTCGGGTCGAGGAGATCCGGTGAACAACGACGAACGCCGCCGGGCAGGCGCGCTCGAGCGGTGGTTGCCCGAGCGGCTGGGAGTGCCCCGGGTGCAGGTGTCGGAGCTGGCTCGATCGGGGGAGGGCAGCTCCAACGAGACCGTGGTCTTCACGGCGTCGTGGCCGGAGCGAGGGCAGCCGCGCACACGCAAGCTCGTGCTGCGAGTCCAGCCGTCGGAGCATCAGCTCTTCCTTGCCCCGGACGCAGTGCGCGAGGCGCGCGTCGTACAGGCCGTCGCGGCCGCGTCGGTAGTGCCGGTGCCATCGGTGATCGGCGCGGAGCCTGACGCGAGTCTGATCGGTGCGCCGTTCTTCGTCATGGAACATCTGGACGGCCGCACCCTGCGTGACGTGCCCAGCATGCATGCCGTCGGCTGGCTGACAGACCTGGCTGCCGAGGCGCGGACCCGTCACTACGTTCATGGGCTGGAAGCACTGGCGGGTATTGCGCGAATGCCTGCCGACGATCTCGGCTTCCTTGCCCGGGCCGGCGGGGGCACTCCGCTGGAGCAGCTCGTCGATGCGACGGAGGCCTACTTCGACTGGGCCTCGGCCGGGCGCGACCTCGGTGTCGTCACGGTAGCGATGCAGGAGGTACGGCGGCGCGTCCCCGACCACGGTGACGCCGCTCTGTCGTGGGGTGATGCACGGCCGGGCAACTTGCTGTTCGCGGAGGACGGCAGCGTCGCCGCCGTACTGGACTGGGAGATGGCAGAGCTCGGCCCGGCTGAGGTCGATCTCGGTTGGTGGCTCGTGACCGAGGAGTTCTACAGTGCCGGGCTCGGCGTCCAGATGCTGCCCGGGGTGCCGGATCATGCGCAGACGGTTGCGCTCTGGCAGGAGCTCGTCGGCCGCGCCCCTCGCGAGCTGGACTACTACAAGCTGCTGGCTGGGTTGCGCTTCTCGCTGGTACTGGTGCGGGCGCGTGATCTCAACGTCGCGCGCGCAACCCTGGGACCGGAGTCGACCATGCATACGCACAATCCCATGACGCAAGTGCTCGCACGGCTGCTGGAGCGCCCGGTACTCGAGCTCGCGCCCGAGTTCGCCGACATCGTGGACCGCTACGCGGCGACGCGTGACGCGGCGACCGCAGCGCCGGTGCAGGACTGAGACAGCGTTGACGCCAGTTGTTTCATATGGCTAACTAAGAAGAACGCCACCAGGAGGACGCATGCTCATCGATCTACACGCTCACCAGCTGCTCCCGGCGATGTTCAACCAGGATGAGCACTGGGGTCCGTTCTGGGAAGACGGCTCGCTGCGGATCGGTGACTGGAAGCTGGGGAGCAAGCGTGACGCGCCCCCGCTGGAGCAGTTCCTCGAGCAGCGCTGGGCGCCGAATCCGCGCATGGCCGCGATCGACGCGGCTGGCATCGACAAGATGGTGCTCTCGATGCCGCTGCACATGGTCATGTACCACACTGAGGTCGACTTTGCGGAGCGCTGGGCGGCGACCGTGAACGACTCCTTGGCCGAGTTCTGCTCGGTCAACCCCGACCGCTTCTACTTCTGGGCGACCGCGCCTTTGCAGGACCCGCAGCTGGCGGCGAAAGAACTGGAGCGCGCGGTCACACAGCTCGGTGCGCAGGGCCTGATGATGGGTGCCCGCAACTTCGGTGGGCTCGAAGTGCACGACGCGGCGTTCCGGCCGCTCTGGGAGAAGGTCTCAGAACTGGGCTGCATGATCTTCGTGCACGGATACAACCAGTCGGTGACGTGGGGCGAACGTGCCTGCGACGACCCGTTCGACAGCACGTCCATCGTCGGCATGAACAGCGACGAGACACTCTTCTACTGGTACCTCACCAACGGCGGCGTCCTCGACGAGTTCCCCGACCTCAAGATCTGCATCACCCACGGCGGGGGGTTCGTGCCGTTCCAGCTCGGTCGGTTCAACATGACCAACAAGACCATGGCGCCGGACTCCCGGAACAAGAAGGACCTGATCGAGTACAACCCGCACTTCTTCTACGACCTCGACATCCACAGCCCTTACATGCGTCGCGCGATCATCGACGAAGTCGGCGTGGAACAGGTCGTCTACGGCGACAACTTCTCCGGCTCGGACGTCCACGAAGGCGATCTGACCGACGGGCTCGGTCTGTCCGAGACCGATCGAGAGAAGATCCGCAGTGAGAATGCGATCCCGATGCTGCGGATCGACGAGCTCAAGACCGGCGTCGGCGGAGCCGGCGACCCCGGTCAGTTCGACAAGCCGGGCACGGGAACGGACACCGCGGTCAAGGCCGGCTGACCGCACACCTGATCGCGCGTCCGCGGGGTGACCGGCGTCGACCTGGCCAACGGGCTCGACCCGGACAAGGACGACGTACGCGCCGCCGCTGCGGCCGTGCCGTTCTGGTCCGAGAACTTTCTGTTCGCGATGTACGACGCAGGCCACGACGTCGGTCTCTGGCTGCATCTCGGGACGATCCCGAACAGATGGCATCTGTGGGAAGACCGTGTCCTCGTCACTCTGCCCGGCAACGGCGGAGTGCTGACGTCGAGGTCCTACCGACGCACACCGCCGGAGGAACGCCCCGGCGGCGCCAACCTGCTCTTCACCCGCGTCGAGCCTTTCCGCCGTTGGCGGGTCACGGCCGAGACCCTGGCGACCCGCACGTCCTACGACGAGATGAGCTCAGGCCTGGTGCACGACGGGCACAAGGATCACGTCAGCCTCGACCTGGACGTCACGTGTCGTACGCCGGTGTGGGACATGCATGCCATGATCCGAAAGGGCAACGGACGCGGCAGCATGCAAAGCCAGAGCTGGGCGTCAGAACACTACGAGCAGCTCTACACGGTCACCGGTCGGGTCACGCTGCCAACCGGTGACATCGCATTCGACGGCACCGGTTGGCGGGACCACTCGCGGGGGCCGCGTGGCGGCGAGACCGGAGCTCCATGGGGCGGCCACGTCATCATGGGCGCTTACTTCCCGGACAGCGATCGTGGCGTCGGTCTCTGCCGGTACTTCCACCCGGACGGCGGAGTGACGCTCGAGGGTGCCTACGTGACCGAGGCCGGCGTCATGCATGCGGCTGAGGCGCTCGAGGCGCCACGCATCGACGTACTGCGTAAGGACGGCGAGCTGCTCCGGTTCGGGCTGCGTCGTTCCGACGATGTCGAAGTCTGGCTCGACGCGAGGACGACGACCAGCCTGTTCACGATGTTGCAGCGATCGGTGCACTACTTCGGCATCGACCCGGCCGGCAGCTTGGGAAGCGTCTACGTCCTCAACTTCGCGACCCTCGACTGGGACGGCGAGCACGGAAGCCTCTACGTCGAACGCTCGGCCGCGCCGGGTGTGTCTGTGGCCCAACTCTGAGGAGCGTGATGAGCAAATGAGTGCGAGGAGGTCAGCAAGGTGTTGATCGGCATCTCCCGGCCGATGTCGGAGCCTCCTTATCCGACTCCGGACGTCGACATGGGGCTCATCGGCCAGGCCGCTGAACAGATCGGCTTCTCATGGATCTCCTACGGGCACCACACCGTCCGGCCACTCGAGGAAGCGATCGTCGGCCCGCACTCCCGCGGTGTCCCGCTCTTCCAGGACCAGATGGTCGGATTCGCCCGGGCGACCGCGCTGACCAGCACTCTGGAAGTCGGCGGCATGTGCATCGTGCCGATGCACCACCCCGTGACGCTGGCCAAGACCGTCGCCTCGATCGACCAGTACAGCGGTGGCCGCCTCGTCCTCGGCATCGGCACCGGCGGCGCGAGCCGGCAGGAGATCGAGGCGAGCGGCGGCCGTTGGGACCGTCGTTGGGCCTACACGCGCGAAGCGGTCGAGATCATGAAGGGGCTGTGGCGGGAGGAGCGCTTCGAATACGAGGGCGAGTTCTTCACGATCCCGCCGGTGCTGTGCCGCCCGGCGCCTGCCCGCCGACCGCATCCGCCGCTGCTCCTGGGCGGCTTCACGGACAAGGTCTTGCAGCGCGCCGCCGAATGGGCTGATGGCTGGTATCCGGCGTACCTCGGCGACGAGAACCTCGCCGCGGGACCGGACAACGTCCGCGACGGCCGCCGCAAGATGGAGCAGTACGCCGACCAGGTCGGGCGAGAGGAGACCACATTCCAGATCGCGGCGATCCTCGTCGGGAACGTCACGAAAGACGTGGTCCGGCGGTTCGAGGACGCGGGCACGGACCGGGTCGCCATCATGTTGCCTGACGTCGCCTCCGTCGAGGAGGCACGGCTGGCGATGGAGCACATCGCCGACGAGGTGCTCTAACAGCGGCTGCTCAGTCCTGAGGAAGGCGCGGTGCGCAAGCGCTGACTTCGTCTGGTGTCGCCATGCCCATGAGGACGGCGAGCTGTCGCATCTTGTCGTTGTCATGGGCGAGCCCTGCCTGGCTCGCGTCCAGCGCGTTGCGTGCGCGCAACAACGCAGCGAGTCGGATGTAGATCACTGCGAGCCGGAACGCGCAGAGCACCAGGTGGTATTGCAGGTCGCGGAGCCCGCCGCCGGCGAGCTCGCGGTAGAGGTCGATCGTCTGCTGCGGGGATCCGAGCCCGCGGAGGTCGTCGCTGCCTTTGTCCATGAGCGCCCACCAGGCGAGGTCGGACGCCGGACCCGCCAGTGACGCGGTCTCGAAGTCGAGGACTGCCGCACACCGGTAGTCGTGGAAGACCATGTTCTCGAGGCGGGCGTCGCCCCACGACAACCCGAGCGCTGGGTCCGTTGGTGTGTTGGCGAGCAGCCATGTCTCCGCGGCGTCCACGACAGGAAACGGCTCGCGACCTGCCGCCCATCGGTAGGCCGCGCGCCAGTGCTCCAGCTCGCGGTCCAGGCTGGTGGTCCCGGCTTCGTGGCGATCGAGGAATGGCAGCCGATCCACGTCGACGCGGTGCAGTGCAACGAGTTGCTCGACAGCGCTGCGCCACACGGCTTCCCGTTGGTCGGGCGATGCGTCATGCAGCCAACCTGCCCGGGTGAAGTGCGGGCTGCTGCTCGGCACGACTCCGGTCACACGCTCCATGACGAAGAACGCGGCACCGACGACCGCAGGGTCGGCCTCGTAGTCGACGACGGCCGGTACGACGACCCCGTCCGCGTCCGCCAGCGCCCGCTGGACGCGGTACTGCCGCTCGACACCGGCGTCGAGATAGAGCGGATCGTCGGTCTGGACACACGCAACGAGCGCATACCGGGCGCTTCGTCCGCGTGCCACGAACAGATA
>JAVEEE010000135.1 GCA_030840615.1 Frankiaceae bacterium
CTGGCCGCGACCGGCGAGCATCACCTGCAGGGCAAGACGACGTTCGGCATCGGCACCGGCGTGCTGGCCTACACCCTCGGGATGCGACATGCGTTCGACGCGGACCACATCGCGGCGATCGACAACACCACTCGCAAGCTGATGGGCGAAGGTCGACGTCCGATGGGAGTCGGCTTCTTCTTTTCCCTCGGCCACTCGTCCGTCGTATTTCTCATGACCGTGCTGCTGGGTGTCGGCGTCAAGGCGCTCGGTGCCGGCCTGCAAGACGACAACTCGGGACTGCATCACTACGCGGGGCTCATCGGCACCTCCGTGTCCGGCGGATTTCTCTACCTGATCGCGGCGCTCAACCTTGTCGTGCTCGTGGGCATCCTTCGCGTCTTCCTGCAGATGCGCCACGGCGCCTACGACGACGAGGAGCTCGAACGTCAGCTGCAGCAGCGCGGCATGATGATGCGCTTCTTCGGGCCGCTGGCGCGCAGCATCGACACCAGCTGGAAGATGTATCCGCTCGGCTTCTTGTTCGGCCTCGGTTTCGACACGGTCACCGAGATCGCGTTCCTCGTGCTCGCCGGGTCCTCGATCGCGGCAGGACTGCCTTTCTGGGCCCTGCTCTCATTGCCGATCCTGTTCGCCGCGGGGATGTGTCTGCTCGACACGATCGACGGGTCGTTCATGAACTTTGCCTACGGATGGGCGTTCTCCAAGCCGATCCGGAAGGTCTACTACAACGTGGCGATCACGGGTCTGTCGGTTGCCGTCGCGTTCTTCATCGGCACCCTCGAGCTGTGCCAGGTGCTGGCCGGGCAGCTGAAGCTCACGGGCGGTTTCTGGAGCTTCGCCACGTCGTTCGACCTCAACACGGCGGGTTACTGGATCGTCGGCACCTTCGTGGTCGTGTGGGCGGCAGCGCTGGCTGTCTGGCGATACGGGCGGGTCGAGTCCCGCTGGGAGGCGGCGGCCGCGCGGAGCCGAGCCACGCGTGGCGAGCTGCCGAGCCTGGCTTCCGCCGGTCTGGAGTAGCCGCGCAGCACGCAAGTTCCGGCGTTTGGCCGCCGATGGTAAGAGGCATCGACGTAAACAAGATGAGACTGCCCCGCCTGTCCCGGCGCTGGCCGATCGTGGGCACGGCCTACACGGCCATGCTCATCGGCGCCTACTGCTGGTGGATCCTGCAATCACCCCACGAGCGGCTCGCCGTCCTGACGAGCTCCAGCACGGACCTCGACCACCTGCAGCGGGTGCCCTGGCTCGTGCTGCCGGCGTCGTCGCTGTGGTCCGGAGACCACGTGGGCTACTGGGTCATCGTCGTCCTGCTGTGCGTGGGCGCGCTGGAAGTCGTCCGGGGCCCGGTGGTCACCTTGCTCACCGGTCTGACGGCGCACGTCATCGGCACGCTGGTCTCGGAGGGCATCCTCGCGATCCGGATCGCGGCCGGTGAGCTGTCGTCCTCGGCTCGTCACCTGCAGGACGTCGGACCCTCCTACATCGTGGCAGCCTGCGCCGCGGCCGTCATCGCCTCGCCACGTTCCCACCGATGGCTGCGCCTCGCATGCGGGCTGTGCCTGGTCCCGCTGGTGGTCACGGCCTTCGACTTCAGCGACGCGAGCCAGGTGGCCGCCATCGGCCACGCGGTCTCCATGCTGATCGGCGCCTCGGTCGGCCGCTCCCGCATTGCTCGACGCCAGGGTCTGCGGATCGCGGAAGCGGCCTAGCGGCGCGGCGCGAGCGAAGCGAGAGAGCGTCCGGTCAGCCGCGGAGCGACCCGCAGACCCTGGCCCGATTGACACGAGACGACAGGTACCGCAGCGTTGAGGAATGCCTCACTACCGCGCAGTCGGTGAGATCCCGCGCAAGCGGCACACGCAGTTCCGCAAGCCCGACGGGTCGCTCTACGCCGAGGAGCTGATGGGGGTCGAGGGCTTCTCCTCGGACTCTGCGCTGCTCTACCACGAGCATCCACCTACGGCGATCCTCGAGGCGGTGGCTGCCGACGAGCCCTCCACCCAGCTCACACCGAACCATCCGCTCAAGCCGCGCCACCTCAAGACGCACAAGCTCGACGTCGGCGCGGCCGACCTGGTGACCGGGCGCCAACTGCTGCTCGGTAACGATGATGTCCGCATCTCCTACGCCGTCGCCGACACGGCGTCGCCGCTGTATCGCAACGCCGCCGGCGACGAGCTCGTCTACGTCGAGGCCGGCGAAGCGCGCCTCGAGAGCGTGTTCGGCGCCCTGACCGTCAGCGCGGGCGACTACGTCGTGGTGCCGACCTCGACGACGCACCGGTGGGTGCCTTCCGGCGCGGAACCCTTGCGCACGCTGATCTCCGAGGCCCGCGGGCACGTCGGACCGCCGAAGCGGTACCTGTCCGCCAAGGGGCAGTTCCTCGAACACGCGCCCTACTGCGAGCGCGACCTGCGGGCACCGTCGTCACCGCAGGTGGAGACCAGCGAGAACGTCGACGTGCTCGTGCGACACCGCTCGGGCTGCACCCGCTACACCTACGCGCACCACCCGTTCGACGTCGTCGGCTGGGACGGCTGCCTCTATCCCTATGCGTTCTCCATCCACGACTTCGAACCCATCACCGGCCGCCTGCACCAACCACCGCCGGTTCACCAGACGTTCGAAGGACCGGGCTTCGTCGTCTGCTCGTTCGTTCCGCGGATGTTCGACTACCACCCGGAGTCGATCCCTGCGCCCTACAACCACGCCAACGTCGACAGCGACGAGGTG
>JAVEEE010000141.1 GCA_030840615.1 Frankiaceae bacterium
GGCGACGCCGGCGGACCCGGCGCGGGTTGCGGCGGCGTCGGCGGACCCGGCGCGGGTTGCGGCGGCGTCGGCGGACCCGGCGCGGGTTGCTCGGGCACCCAGCCATGCGAGTGCGCCGGCAGCCCTAGCGCGGCCAGGCGCAGGCTCGCCGTCTCATCACGGGGCTCGGAACGGCGCATCCGGCGACGCTAGGCAGCACGACCCGGCCGATCGCCCCGGCCGGGGCTAGCTGTGGACCACCGACGCGGAGGTCAGCGGTGGTGGACGACGACTCCGAGCAGGCCGACGCCGACGTGCGCCCCGACGGCGGCGCCCACCTCTGACACATGGGCGGTCTGCAGCCCCGGCAGCCGGGAGCGCAACCGGTCGGCGAGCGCCTCGGCGCGCGCGGGCGCCCCGAGGTGGTGGACGGCGACGTCAACCGCCCCGGCGCCGGCCTCGGCCGCGACCACATCCTCGAGCCGGGCGATCGCCCGGGCTGACGTGCGCACCTTCTCGAGCATGCCGATGCGGCCGTCCGACACTTGCAGCAGCGGCTTGACCAGCAGGGCGGCACCGACAAGTGCCGCGGCTTGCCCGAGGCGGCCGCCCCGACGAAGCGCGTCGAGCGAGTCGACGTAGAACAGCGTGCGGGTACGGCGCACCGCCGCCGCTGCCGTCGCGACGACCACCTCCGCGGTCGCGTCGCCGGCGGCCGCCTCGGCTGCCGCAAGTGCAGGAAATCCCAGGCCCATGGCTGTCGAGCGCGAGTCGACGACGTGCACCGGCACCGGCGCATCGGCTGCGGCCAACCGGGCCGCTTCGATCGTGCCGGACAGTCCCGCGGAGATGTGCACCGAGACGATCGCTGCCGCTCCGGCCGCAGCGAGGTCGGCGTAGGTCGACGCGAAGACACCCGGCGAAGGTCGCGACGTGCTGACTGAAGTCCGGGCCGCGAGCGCGGCAGCGACATCGGCCGAGGTCACGTCGACGCCTTCCGCGCCGACCCGGCCACCCAGCACGACCTGCAGCGGCACGACGGTCACGTCGTACTTGTCGAGCACACCTGCGGGAAGCGCAGCGGTCGAGTCCGTGACGACCGCGACCCCGTGCACCATGGCCGGAGGCTATGCCCTTGCCGGCTGGCTCGTGGCTAGCCCGGAACGACGTTGACCAGCCGCGGCGCCCGCACGATGACCGTGCGCACCGGCCGGTCCCCCAGCGTCCGGCGCACCGCTTCGCTGGCCAGTGCGCGCTCGCGCAGCTCGTCCTCCGTGATGCCGACCGGCACCTCGAACTTGTCCCGCAGCTTGCCGGCGACCTGCACGATGCAGGTGACGCTGTCCTCGACCAGCAACGACGGCTCAGTCGTCGGCCACCCCGCTGAGACGACCGACGGTTCGTTGCCCAGCAGCTCCCAGGCTTCCTCCGCGGCGAACGGAGCGAAGATGCTCAGCATCCGCGCGAGCGCCTCACCGCCCTCCCGCACGGCGCTGGCACCCGCCGCGGCGTCCGTCGCGCCGGCGTCGATCGCCTTGCGCAGCAACGACGTCAGCTCCATCAGCCGGGCGATCGCAACATTGAACCGCTTGTGGTCTGTCTGTGCGGTCGCGTCGTGGACCAGCTTGTGCACGCTCCGCCGCAGCTCCGGATCGCCGGTCGCCGGGTCGCTGCCCACGCCGGCCCGGCCGATGTCGGAAGCCAACCGCCAGACTCGTGCCAGCCACTTCACGGCGCCGGTCGGCGAGACATCCGCCCAGTCGATGTCCTCCTCGGGCGGACCGGCGAACAGCATCGTCAACCGCACCGCGTCGGGGCCGTACGACGCCAACTCGTCCTGCAGCTTGACCAGGTTGCCGCGTGACTTCGACATCGAAGACCCGTTCATGATGACCATGCCCTGGTTGGTCAATCGGGTGAAAGGCTCCGTGAAGTCGAGGTAATCCATGTCGTGCAACGCCTTCACGAAGAAGCGCGCATAGAGCAGGTGCAGGATCGCGTGAGTGACGCCACCGACGTACTCGTCGACTGGCGCCCACCGGCGCAGCAGCTGGGCGTCGAACGGCTGGCTGTGATCACTGGCGGAGGGGAAGCGCAGGAAGTACCACGACGAGTCGACGAACGTGTCCATCGTGTCCGTGTCACGCGTCGCCGGTCCGCCACAGGACGGGCAGGTCACCGTCACCCATTCGGTAGCGCTCTCCAGCGGCGACCGACCGCCCTCCGGGCGCAGCTCGTAACCACGCACGGGCAGCTCGACCGGCAGCTGGTCGTCCGGCACCGCGACCTCGCCGCAGGCGCCGCAGTGCACGATCGGGATCGGGCAGCCCCAGTAGCGCTGCCGCGACAGCAACCAGTCCCGCAAGCGGTACGTCGTCGCGGGCTCGCCATGCGCGTCCCCTTGCAGGTCCGCCGCGATGGCCGCGATCGCCTCGTCCTTGCGCATGCCGTCGTAGGGACCGCTGTTGACCAGCACGCCGTCACCGTGAGTTGCGATGCCGGTCTCGTTGGGGTCAGGCTCCCCGGTGTCGACCACCATCCGCACCGGCAGTGCGAACACGCGGGCGAAGTCGAGGTCGCGCTGGTCATGTGCGGGCACGGCCATGATCGCGCCGGTGCCGTAGTCGGCCAGCACGTAGTCCGCCGCGTAGACAGGTATCCGCTCACCGTTCACCGGGTTGATCGCATGCCGGCCCAGGTCAACCCCTGTCTTGTGCCTGCCCTCGGTCAGTCGGTCGACCTCGGACATCCGCTGCACCTGCTCGACGTACGCATTGAACGCGTCCCTCTTGTCGTCGCTGCACAGCTCCGCCGCCAGTGGCGAGTCCGCGGCTACGACGAAGAAGGTCGCGCCGAACAGCGTGTCCGGGCGCGTGGTGAAGACGCGAACCGGCGTCTCGTGACCCTCGATGCGGAAGTCGACGTATGCACCGGCGGAGCGTCCGATCCAGTTGCGCTGCATGGTCAGGACCCGCTCAGGCCAGCAGCCCTCGAGCTGTGCCATGTCGTCCAGCAGCCGGTCGGCGTAGGCGGTGATGCGGAAGAACCACTGCGTCAGGTTTTTCTTCGTGACGTCGCTACCACAGCGTTCGCACTTGCCGGCGATGACCTGTTCGTTGGCCAGCACGGTCTGGTCGTTGGGGCACCAGTTGACCGGGGCAGCCTTGCGGTAGGCCAGACCGCGCTCGAAGAGCCGCAGGAAGATCCACTGCGTCCACCGGTAGTACTCGGGATCTGACGTGTGCAGCCGGGTCCGCCAGTCGAACGAGATCCCCAGCCGCTTGAACGACTCGGCCTGGGTGTCGATGTTGGCGTAGGTCCACTCGCGCGGATCCATCTCGCGCTTCAGTGCGGCGTTCTCGGCCGGCAACCCGAAGGAGTCCCAGCCGATCGGGTGCAGCACGTCGTAGCCGCGCATCAGGGCGAACCGGGCCACCGCGTCGCCGATGCTGTAGGCCTCGGCATGTCCCATGTGGAGGTCGCCCGACGGGTAGGGAAACATGTCCACGATGTAGCGACGCTCGCGGCTGTCGTCATCGCGCGCCTCGAACAACCGCAGCCGGTCCCAGACCGGCAGCCACTTGTCCACCACGGCGTGGGGGTCGAAGCCGACTGGCTCCTCCGCAACCTCGCCGGCCGCTGTCGCC
>JAVEEE010000151.1 GCA_030840615.1 Frankiaceae bacterium
AGGCGGGAGAAGTCGTCGCCGTGCCGGTCGGGCGGGACGGCGTCGACACCGTCCTGCTCGCCGGCGTGGGAGACGGCTCACCGCGGTCCCAGCGCCGAGCCGGGGCTGCTGTCGCCCGGCGGGCCAAGTCGGGCAAGTCGCTGGCAACCACCCTCGCCTCGGGCCGGGACGACGTCGCGATCCGCGCGGTGGTCGAGGCCCTGGGGCTCGCGTCCTACACGTTCACCCGGCAGAGTGACTACAAGCCCGCGAAGCTCCGGCGTGTGTCGCTCGTCGTCGACGACCCGCGCGCCGCGCGGCCGGTCGTCCAGCGAGGGACAGCCACGATCGCGGCGGTGCGGATTGCCCGCGACCTCGCGAACACGCCGTCGCTGGAGAAGTCACCCCAGTGGATGGTCGACCGGTGCCATGAGCTCGCCGCCGGGTCGGCCCTGCAGGTCGACGGGTGGAACGAGGACCGGCTCGCGACCGAGGGGTTCGGCGGCATTCTCGCCGTCGGCCGCGGCTCGTCGCGTCCACCTCGGCTGGTGCAGCTCGACTACCGGCCGGACGGCGCTACTCGACATGTCGTGCTCGTCGGCAAGGGCATCACGTTCGACTCCGGTGGGCTTTCGCTCAAGCCCACCGACGGCATGGTCGCCATGAAGACCGACATGAGTGGCGGTGCCGCCGTCATCGGCGCGATGAGCGCGCTGCGGGCACTCGGAGTGCGGTCTCGAGTCACTGCGCTGGTGCCGCTGGCGGAGAACATGCCCGGCGCCGACGCGACTCGGCCGGGTGACGTCATCCGCCACTTCGGCGGCCGCACCACCGAGGTGCTCAACACCGACGCCGAAGGACGGCTCGTGCTCGCGGACGCGCTGGCCTACGCCGTACAGACGTTTGCACCTGACGTCATCGTCGACATCGCCACGCTGACCGGGGCCGCCACGCTCGGTCTGGGCAAGCGGCACGGCGCGCTGTTCTCCGCCGCGGATTGGCTCCGTGACGAGCTGGTCGACGCGGCCGACGCCGGTGGCGAGCGCTTGTGGCCGATGCCGCTGGTCGAGACCTACCGCAGCTGTCTCGACTCGCCCGTCGCTGATCTGCGCAACATCGGCGACCCCAACCTCCGTTACAGCGGCGGCGCGATCGTGGCTGCGCTCTATCTGCGCGAGTTCGTCGGGTCGGTGCCCTGGGCCCACCTCGACGTCGCCGGGCCGGCGCGCGCGGACGCCGACGAGGACGAGGTGACCAAGGGTGCGACCGGGTTCGGGGTGCGCACCTTCCTGCGCTGGCTCGAGGCCTAGCGGTCCGCCGCCGTCAGCCGCGGCTGACGTGGGAGACGCGGCCGTTCGCACCGAAGACCACGTCCACGTTCCCGACGCCGCTGCAGTAGGAGAACGTCCGCCCCACCCGGCGGTGTGGCTGCCCGAGCTCGGCGAGCACCTGCTCGGGCAGCTCGCCGGCGCGCACCCGGCCGAGGTCGCGACCGCTGAGGTCGGGGATGTCACGACGGCACGAGTCAGGCTGGATCCCGATGGCGCGCTCCCACATCTGCAGGTAGGCCTCGGGGCCGCGGGTCAGGTCACGGTAGAAGGCGTCGCCCTGGGCGTCGGCCAGCTCGCGACCGTCCTGCACCCAGTCCGGGTAGAGCCCGTAGTGGTCGACACCGTCTGTGTTGATGTCGTAGATGCGCTTGCCGCTGACCTGCTTGTGCACGGTGACGCCACCGAAGCCGGTGAACGGGTAGTCCACGTCGTCGTTCTCCGGTGGCTTGCGCGGCACGCCCTGCGCGGAGAACCCGTTGACGTCAGAACCCCAGCCGATGCCGTAGAGGAAATCGGGGTTGGCCCATTGCCGCTGCTGCTGCCAGGTCTGCACGAAGTTGAAGGCACTGCCTGCGTGCGGGGTCACGACACCACCGGCGTGCAGAACTGCCCGGTAGGTCGGGTCGTCGGCCCAACCGTGGCTCGACACGACGCCGCCATAGTGCCGGTGGGCGACGTAGGACATCGCCTGCTGGCGGGCCAGCGCGCTCATGTGGTCGGGGTCGAAGATCATGCCGCGCTTCATCATTGCCGCCAGCGCGTCCTCGCCGAGCTTGCTGAACCCGGCGATGTTGCAGTGCGGGCCCGACGGATACACCGGAGCGGCGCCGGAGACACCGGCCACCTTCAACACTGCGGCGAAGATCGCGTCCCGCCCGATCTTCCCCCCGGACTGGTCGGCCAGGTCGTACTGCGTCTTGTCGTAGCGCTGCTGCGTCTCGTCCTTCGGCGTGTGGGTGCAGGTCTGCATCTTCCAGAAGTGACCGGTCTCGTGCTGGTTGCCGACGTTGACGATCTCGCCGGTCGCGCCGTCGTCGCCGGTCACACCGGTGAGGGCGTTGTCGAACTTGTTGGTGAGCTCCATCTGCCGCACGCCCATGTCGTAGACGCCCTGCATCCGCCGCTCGATCTCGGCAGCGGTGCATCGCGGTGCGCCCAGCGTCTCGCCGCAGTCGAGCGGCGTGGACACCTCGATGCCCATGATGACCGCGAGCTTGCCGGCGTTGATGACGCGCCGTGCTTCGAAGGGGTCTTTGACGATCCGGTACCAGCCTTCGCCGGGCCCGCCGCTCTGCGCGTCGATGTAGCGCTCGAACTCGTGCAGCCGCTTCGCCTGCAGTCGTACGCCGTCCATCTCGTTGCAGCTGTTCTTCTTGTAGGGGTAGAGCTCGCACAAGACGCCGTTGTCGACGAGCAGGTTGGTGAACATGCGCAGCCCACCGCGCCAGGCGCGTTCCAGCCACTTGTAGTAGACCTGCTCGTGCGTCAACGAGTCGTGCCGCGGCCAGTAGCCGAACGTCGGCCAGCCGACGGTGTCGTGACCCTGCCCCGGGGTGTGGCCGGAGACAACGTCTTCGAGCAGCGCACCGCGCCCGCCCGGCTCGTGGTCGGGGCAGTCGACCAGCGCATAGGTCACGCCGTAGGGGTGCCACGGCCGCCCACACCGTGCCTTGCCGCCGAGGAACTCGAAAGCCATCCCGTGCAAGTGCGCGTCGAGGAACCCGCGGGTCTCGCCGTAGGGCGTGACGCCGTGCGGGAAGGGCCCGGTCACGTCGACCTGGATCTCCGGCCAGTGCGCGCACCCGCGGGCTCGGTGCAGCGCGAAGCGCGCGCCCGCCCCGGGCTTGCCGCCCGGCCGCAGGGCGAGCGTGCCGCCCTTGTCGGCCGAAAGCGTCGCGGAGATCCGCGGCTGCAGCGGTCCCGGGTTGGCGATGTCGTGGTCGTTCACCGCGATCTGGAAGGTGAACGTCGAGCGCCCGGCCTGCTTGACGACCCACTCGGCGGAGGCGCTCGGCGTGTCGGCGCTGACCACACCGTCGCCGCGGACGCCGTCCCGGACCGGCGTGGTCACGGCGTCGGCCCCCGTTGCGGCCGCCTCGGTGCCACCCAGCACGACGTCGCGCGCCGGCTGCAGCGTCTCGTCGCCGGTGCCGCGGACGTAGCCGTCGACGACGTCGGTCGCCGGCCGGATGCCGTCGGGCGTGGGGTCGCCGGCGGCTGCGAGGAAGTCCCGCTTGCCGCCGAACAACAGGTATTTGCCCAGGTCAAAGGCCTGGAAGTGGAATGGCTCCGCCTTGGCCGCGGTCTTCGCCGCAGCGGCAAACCCGGAGCCTTGGCGAGTCAGGTAACCGCCCGTCGCGACCGAGCGGACGACGTAGCAGCCGCCGGCCATCGCATAGCGGTCCTCGGGCACCTGCCGGTGGCGCAGCACGGTGGGTGGCCGAAGCGACGCCGGGCCGGCCCGGAGCGCGTCGGCCAGCGTGGTCGTCGAGCGGGCACGGTGGTCGGCCTCCGCCCCACTGGCGGGGTAGAGCGCCGCGACCGTGACGCCGGCGGCAACCAGCGGGACGGCGATACGGGCAAAACGTGGCACGCGGCAGCTCCGGGGGAGGGTCTCTCATGATCAACGACTGGCCGAGGCTGAGGATTCGGGGGGTGACCAGGCTTTCCTGCCTCACCTGAGCGACGCGTACACCTCGACGGTCCGACGGGCGATCTCCGCCCAGGCAAACTCCCGCACCGCTCGCTCGCGCCCGCGCGCTCCCATCTCCTCGGCTCGCTGCGGGTCTGCCAGCAGCGTCGTCAGCGCTGCGGCGAGCCCGGCCTCGAACTCCTCGGGCCGGGTCGCGTCGTAGGGCACCAACAGGCCGGTTTCCCCGTCCGCGACGACTTCGGGGATGCCGCCCACGGCACTGGCCACGACCGCCGTCGCGCAGGCCATGGCCTCGAGGTTGACGATGCCGAGCGGTTCGTAGACCGAAGGGCAGACGAAGACGGTTGCGCTGGACAACAACGCGATGAGCTCCGATCGGGGGAGCTGGCGGTCGATCCAGACGACACCTGCGCGCGTGGCGGACAGGGCGGCGATGCCGTCGGCCACCTCGGTGGCGATCGACGGCTCGTCGGGGGATGACGCGCACAGCACCAGCTGGGCCTGCGCGGGGAGCGCGGCCGCGGCCCGCAGCAGATGTGGCAGCCCCTTCTGCCTGGTGATCCGGCCGACGAACACCGCGAGCGGAAGCGCCGGGTCGAGACCGAGCCCGCGCACGAGGGCGGGGTCGGGTCGGGGCGCGAAGAGCTCGGTGTCGATGCCGTTGTGCACGACGTGCACACGGTGGGGGTCGATCGACGGGTACGCCGCGACAACGTCGGCGCGCATGCCGTTCGACACCGCGATGACGGCATCCGCCGCTTCGATCGCGGTGCGCTCGACCCAGGAGGACACGGCATATCCACCGCCGAGCTGCTCGGCCTTCCATGGTCGCAACGGCTCGAGTGAGTGCGACGTCATGACGTGCGGCACTCCGTGCAGCAGATGGGCGAGATGACCGGCCATGTTCGCGTACCAGGTGTGCGAGTGGACGACGTCGCAGCCTTCAGTCGCGGCGGCGATCGACAGGTCGGTGGCCAGGACGCCCAGCGCAGGGTTGGCATCCGCCAGCCGGTCCCAGGAGCCGTGCGCGGCAAACGCCTCGACGTCGACGTCGACGAGAGCGCGCAGTTCGCGGGCGAGGAACTCGACGTGCACGCCGGCACCGCCGTAGACGTCAGGCGGCCACTCCCTGGTCAACAGCCCGACCCGCACCTGCGACAGACTAGGGACGTGGCGGAGCGCGGCGTCCTCGGGATGGTCCTCGCCGGTGGCGAGGGCAAGCGACTCTGGCCACTGACCGCAGACCGGGCCAAGCCGGCGGTGCCGTTCGGCGGCATCTATCGGCTCGTCGACTTCGTGCTGTCCACCCTGGTCAATGCCGACTATCTGCGCATCGTCGTCCTCACCCAGTACAAGTCCCATTCCCTCGATCGGCACATCTCCTTGACGTGGCGCATGTCGACGCTGCTCGGCAACTACGTGACTCCGGTGCCGGCGCAACAGCGCCTCGGGCCGCAGTGGTTCCAAGGGTCGGCCGACGCGATCTACCAGTCGCTCAACCTGGTGTATGACGAGCAACCGGGATACGTCGTGGTGTTCGGTGCCGATCACGTCTATCGGATGGATCCGCGCCAGATGGTGGAGCAGCACATCGCCTCCGGCGCGGGCGTGACCGTTGCAGGGATTCGCGTGCCGCGCGAGCAGGCGACGGCGTTCGGCGTGATCGAGACGCACGACGGCCGCCGCATCGACGCTTTTCTCGAGAAGCCGGCGGACCCGCCCGGTCTGCCGGACGACCCCGACTCGGCGTACGTCTCGATGGGAAACTACGTCTTCACCACCGAGGTGCTGCTGGACGCCGTGCGCAAAGACGCCTACGACGAGGGCTCCGTGCACGACATGGGTCGCAACGTCATTCCGATGCTCGTCGCCAACGGGGACGCCCAGGTCTACGACTTCGCCGACAACCAGGTGCCTGGTGCTACGGATCGAGACCGGGCTTACTGGCGCGACGTCGGGACCATGGAGGCCTACTACGACGCGCACATGGACCTGGTGTCGGTGCTGCCGATCTTCAACCTCTACAACCGGCAGTGGCCGATCCTGACCCATTCACCGCCGCTGCCGCCGACGAAGTTCGTGCACGACGAGCCGGGTCGCACCGGTCACGCGATCGAGTCACTCGTCTCGCCCGGATGCATCATCTCCGGCGGCGAGGTGCGTCGCTCCGTGCTCTCACCGGGTGTCAAGGTCCACTCGCGCGCTGTCGTCGACGGTTGCGTGCTCATGCACGGGGTCGACGTCGGGCGTGGAGCTGTTCTTCGCCGGGCGATCATCGACAAGGGTGCGGTGATCCCGCCCGACGTCCGGATCGGCGTCGATCCTGACGAGGATCGCGCTCGCGGCTTTCACGTCACTGACACCGGGCTGACGGTCATCGGCAAAGGCCAACCCGTGCCCGACTGACGCGGATGCCTAGGTGTTGACGACGGCCGCGAGGAGCCCGTCGCCGGAAGGCAGCAGCACCGCAGTGAGGCGTTCGTCGTCGCGCACCTGCCGCAGCAGCTCGCGCACCGCAACGGTTTCGGGATCACGGGCCGACGCGTCCGGTACCCGCCCGTGCCACAACGCGTTGTCGAACGCCACGATCCCACCCGGGCGCAGCAGCCGTAGGGCCTCCCGCAGGTAGTCGGCGTACTCGCCCTTGTTGGCGTCACAGAACACGAGGTCGTAGCCGCCGTCGGTCAGCCGGGGGAGCACGTCCAGCGCACGACCCGTGATCAGCCGGGTCCGGCCCGGAGCGATACCGGCCTCGGCGTAGGACTCGCGTGCGACCCGCTGGTGCTCGGCCTCGAGGTCGATCGACG
>JAVEEE010000154.1 GCA_030840615.1 Frankiaceae bacterium
GGCCGTTGGCGACAAGCTCATCCTCGACAACGTCACGCTGGCGTTCCTGCCGGGCGCGAAGATCGGTGTCGTCGGCCCCAACGGCGCCGGCAAGTCGACCGTCCTGAAGATCATGGCCGGGCTCGACACCGCGTCGAACGGCGACGCGATGCTGAGCCCGGGCTACTCGGTGGGCATCTTGCTGCAGGAGCCGTCACTCGACGACAGCAAGGACGTCCGCGGCAACGTCGAGGAGGCCGTGAAGCACGTCCGCGACATGGTCGATCGCTACAACGAGATCGCCGAGAAGATGGCGGTCGAATACACCGACGAGCTCGGCAACGAGATGGGCGCCCTGCAGGAGAAGATCGACCACACCGGCGGCTGGGATCTCGACAGCCGCATCGAGATGGCGATGGATGCGCTGCGCACTCCGCCGGGTGATGCGGACGTGACGGTGCTGTCGGGCGGCGAGCGCCGCCGGGTGGCGCTGTGCAAGCTGCTGCTCGAGCAGCCCGATCTGCTGCTGCTGGACGAGCCGACCAACCACCTCGACGCCGAGAGTGTGCAGTGGCTCGAGCAGCACCTGGCGCAATATCCCGGCACGGTGCTGGCGGTGACCCACGACCGTTACTTCCTCGACAACGTCGCCGAGTGGATCCTCGAGCTCGACCGTGGCCGCGCCTATCCCTACGAGGGCAACTACACGACATACCTCGACACCAAGTCGAGCCGCCTCAAGATCGAAGGCAACAAGGACGCCAAGCGCAAGCGCGAGATCGAGCGTGAGCTCGAGTGGGTGCGCTCGAGCCCGAAAGCGCGTCAGGCCAAGAGCAAGGCGCGACTCGCCCGGTTCGAGGAGCTCGTCGCCGAGGCCGACCGCCACAAGCCGCTCGACAGCGACGTCATCCAGATCCCGCCGGGTCCGCGGCTCGGCGACGTGGTCATCGAGACCGAGGCGTTGAAGAAGGGCTTCGGCGACCGGGTGCTCATCGACAGCCTGTCGTTCTCGCTGCCCAAGGGCGGCATCGTCGGCATCATGGGACCCAACGGCGTCGGCAAGACGACGTTGTTCAAGATGGTCGTCGGCGAGGAGCAGCCGGATGCCGGCAGGCTGAAGGTCGGCGAGACCGTGCAGCTGTCCTACGTCGACCAGTCGCGCGCCGGACTCGACCCCAAGAAGACGTTGTGGGAGGTGATCTCCGACGGCCTCGACTACATCAAGGTCGGAAAGATGGAGATCAACAGCCGGGCCTACGTCGCGTCGTTCGGTTTCAAGGGTCCGGACCAGCAGAAGCCGGCCGGGGTGCTCTCCGGAGGCGAACGAAACCGCCTCAACCTGGCCCTCACGCTCAAGGCGGGCGGCAACGTGCTGCTGCTCGACGAGCCGACCAACGACCTCGACGTGGAGACCTTGCGATCGCTCGAGGACGCGCTCGAGGAGTTCCCGGGCTGCGCCGTGGTCATCAGCCACGACCGGTGGTTCCTCGACAAGGTCGCCACCCACCTGCTCGCGTGGGAGGGCACCGAGGAAGACCCCGGTCGCTGGTTCTGGTTCGAAGGCGGCTACAGCGACTACGAGAAGAACAAGGTGGAGCGTCTCGGTGAGGAAGCCGCCCGCCCGCACCGCGTCACCTACCGTCGCCTCGTCCGCGACTAGCGGGCAACCCGGAGGTCCCTAACCTTACGGCGTGCGGTGGGATCCGGGGCAGTATCAGCGCTACGGCGACGAGCGCTCCCGGCCGTTCGTCGAGCTGCTCGATCGCATCGACGTCGCGCGCGGCGTGAACGCGACTGACCCGTCGTACGTCGTGGACCTCGGGTGCGGCCCCGGCAACCTCACCCGCTCGCTCTCGCACCGCTGGCCCACCGCCGAGACCCTCGGCGTCGACAGCTCCACCGACATGGTCGCGGCCGCCCGAGAACACGCGATCGAGGGCCGGCTGGAGTTCGCCGTCGGCGACCTTGCCGTGTGGCAGGCCGCGCGACCCGTCGACGTCCTCGTCGCGAACGCCGCGCTGCACTGGGTGCCGCATCACGTCGATCTGATCGCGGGCTTCGCCGACACGCTGGCGCCCGGTGGCGTCTTCGCGTTCCAGGTGCCGGACAACTTCACCGAGCCGTCGCACACCCTGCTGCGCGACCTCCGGCGGTCGCCACGTTGGCGCGACCGGATCGGCGCGGACGCCGACCGCGGGGCGGGGGTCGAGCGGCCGGAGACCTATCTCCGCGCCCTCGTCGACGCAGGTCTCGCGCCTGACGTGTGGCAGAGCGAATATCTGCATGTCCTCGTCGGAGCGAACGCCGTCCTCGAGTGGGTCAAGGGCACCGCGCTGCGACCGGTCCTGTCACTGCTGACCGACGACGCCGAGCGGGACGAGTTCCTCGAGTCCTACGCCGCGCAGCTGCGGACGGCGTATCCCGAGCAGGACTTCGGCACGGTCTTCCCGTTTCGCCGTACTTTCGCCGTGGGTCGCAAGTCCTAAGAGCCCTGGTTGTTGACGAGCATGTCGGCCGCGACGGTCAGGTAGTCCCACAGCACCTTGTCAGCCTCGGGCGCGAGCGCGATCTCGTCGAGGGCCGCTCGCATGTTGGCCAGCCAGGCATCGCGCGCGGCGGCATCGACGCGGAACGGCGCGTGCCGCGCCCGCAGCCGCGGATGCCCACGCACTTCGTTGTAGGTGTGCGGCCCGCCCCAGTACTGCTCCAGAAACATGCGCAGTCGCTCGGCGGCGGGGCCGAGCTCGTCCTCGGGATAGATCGGGCGCAGGACGGGATCGTCCGCCACCCGCGAGTAGAACGCGTCGATCAGGCGCTGGAACGTCGGGTGCCCGCCGATCGCGTCGAAGAATGTCGCACCTTCGACCGCGCCTTCGAGGCGGATGGGTTGCGGCCCGGGCGACGTCACGGAGCCATTGTCCAACGGACTCTGGTCCCGTGCCCCGCCGCCCGGGCGGCTCTAGGTCAGCCGCTGCGGGCGTACGGGCCGTCAGTCGCCGGCCGCGGCTGGGGAATCAGGACTTCCTGCACCGGCCGGATCGCCGTACGACGATCGCGGTTGCGCAGCTCCTCGAACACCGCCAAGGCAGCGTCGGAAAGGACACCGAAGGTCGCGAGCGCAGCCAGCCGGCGCAGCTCGGCGTCCTCCGCGGGAGTGAGCCTGTTGTCCACGGATCAAGAATCGGACAAGTCGCGGCCGCTCGGTTAGCCCGTCGGGCCTAGTCACTGGGTGGTTCGGTGACCATCGCCCGCGGACGCCAAGGTGCGTGCGCAATCCGTCCCGATCGGGGACACTGGTTGCAGGAG
>JAVEEE010000162.1 GCA_030840615.1 Frankiaceae bacterium
TGCGGCTTCGATGGGCGCAGTCTCGACCGGCGCAGTCTCGATTGGCGCGGCCTCGGCTGGGGTGTCGGTGGGGTCCGCCGCATCCAGCAGCTCATCGATCGACAAGACCTCCGTCGTACCCGACGGCGCGCCGCCCGCGGAGCCCGGGGTGAGATTTCCCGGCCGCGGCGCCGGGGGTGGCGGGCGGCGGATCTGCTGGGTAGCCAGGTCGTCGCCTTCGGGTGCAGTCCTGCCCTCGTCTGTCACCACACCGGTATACCCCGGCGGCCGGGGCCGTCACCCGGCGAGGCGTTACACGCTCGGCCGATGCCTCCTCGCCCGATAACCTCGGTGGCATGGCCGACATTCGCCTCACCGTCGACGGCTCGCCGCATGTTGTTGCGAGCGCTACGACGGTAGGTGCTGTCCTTCATGGCCTCGGCGTTGAAGCAGTCGTCGCTCGCGTCAACGGCGAGGCATTGCGCGATCTCGCCTGGGTGCCCGGCGACGGCGACGTCATCGAGTCGGTGCCGATCGACACCGACGAGGGGCGCGCGGTCCTGCGCCACTCGACGGCCCACGTGCTGGCCCAGGCCGTCCAGCAGCTCTATCCCGATGCCAAGCTCGGCATCGGCCCGCCGATCACCAACGGCTTCTATTACGACTTCGACGTCGAGCGCCCGTTCACACCCGAGGACCTCGAGCAGATCGAGGGCCGCATGCGCAAGATCGTCAAGGAGCGGCAGCGCTTCTCCCGCCGGGTCGTCACCGACGAGGATGCCCGCAAAGAGCTTGCCGAGGAGCCCTACAAGCTCGAGCTCATCGGACTCAAGGGCGGCGCGGCCGACACAGAGGGTGCCGAGGTCGAGGTCGGGGGCAACGAGCTCACCATCTACGACAACCTGCGCCGCGGTGCCGCTAGTGAGTGGGAGCTGGTCTGGAAGGACCTCTGCCGGGGGCCGCACCTGCCGACGACCGGCAAGATCCCGGCGTTCAAGCTGATGCGTTCGGCGGCGGCCTATTGGCGGGGTAGCGAGAAGAACCAGCAGCTGCAACGCATCTATGGAACGGCGTGGGAGTCCGAGGAGGCGCTCCAGGCGCATCTGGACCTTCTCGAGGAGGCCGAGCGGCGCGACCACCGGCGGATCGGCGCCGATCTCGACCTCTTCTCCTTCCCGGATGAGATCGGGTCCGGGCTCGTCGTCTTCCACCCGAAAGGTGGCGTGATCAAGCGGGTGATGGAGGACTACGTCCGCCAGCGCCACATCGAGGAGGGGTTCGACTACGTCGGCACCCCACACATCTCCAAGCAGGGGCTGTTCGAGACAAGCGGGCACCTGCCCTACTACGCCGACACGATGTTCCCGCCGATGGAGATGGAGGGGAGCAACTACTACCTCAAGGCCATGAACTGCCCGATGCACAACCTGATCTTCCGGTCACGCGGGCGGTCCTACCGCGAGCTGCCGTTGCGGCTGTTCGAGTTCGGGTCGGTCTACCGGTTCGAGAAGTCCGGTGTCGTGCACGGACTCACCCGGGTGCGCGGGCTGACCATGGACGACTCGCACTCCTACTGCACCGCTGAGCAGGCACCCGCAGAGATCCAGCACTTGCTGAGCTTCATCCTCAGCCTGCTCAAGGACTTCGGGCTCGACGACTTCTACCTCGAGCTGTCGACCCGCGACGACAGCTCGGACAAGTTCATCGGCAGCGACGAGGACTGGGAGACCGCGACCCGCGTCCTCGAAAAGGCTGCGACCGACACCGGGTTGCAGCTGGTGCCCGACCCGGGCGGCGCGGCCTACTACGGCCCCAAGATCTCCGTACAGGCCCACGACGCCATCGGCCGAACCTGGCAGATGTCGACGATCCAGTACGACTTCAACCAGCCGGCAGGGTTCGGGCTCGAGTACCAGGCGTCGGACGGGTCGCGGCAGCAGCCGGTGATGATCCACTCGGCCAAGTTCGGCTCGATCGAGCGTTTCTTCGGCGTCCTGACCGAGCACTACGCCGGCGCGTTCCCGCCCTGGCTCGCACCGGTGCAGGTGACCTGCATCCCGATCCGGTCCGAGAACGTCGAATACCTCGACAAGCTCGCCGAACGGCTCCGAGGTGAAGGGATCCGGGTCGAGGTCGACGATTCCGATGACCGGATGCAGAAGAAGATCCTGCGTGCCCAGCAGCAGAAGGTTCCGTTCATGTTCGTCGCAGGTCCGCGCGACGTCGAAGCCGGCGCTGTGTCGGTTCGTTATCGCAACGGGGTCGAGCGACGTGGTGTGCCCGTGGATGACGCGATCCTCGAGGTGTCGCGCAACATCGCCGCGCGGCTCGTCGAGCCCGACGCACTCAACCCTGACGCGCTGGTGCCGCCGGAGAGCGCGACGTCGTAAGTGACGAGGCCGCGCGGGTGACGACCGCGGCCAACCGCTCGAGCGGTAGGAAGACGAAAAGGCACGCCATGAGCGGCGCGAAGTTGATGGTGATCGTGAGCCACGTCATGACGTGGAAGCTCAGGAGTGTCAGGACGCCGAGCGTGCGCCAGCGCTGCCGGACGAACAGCAGCACCGGCGTCAGGACTTCGAGGATGAACAAACCCCACTGGGCAAGCAGCAGTACGAGTGGATGGTGCAGCAACGGCGTGGCGAGATCGGTGCCGCGGCGTACGACGGCCCAGGCGAACGTCGCGCCGGTGATCCAGTGCCAGCCTCCGAAGCGGACCTTGGCGTAGGCCGCGAGAAAGTACGTCGCGACGACGCCGATCTCGATCCATCGCAGCGCCCAGCCGGCCGCCTCGCTGCGATCGGTCGTCCGCCAGGACGCGTCCGCGACCGTCGGGAGCACGAGGACGGCGATGACGATGGCGAGGTGGTCGTGGTCGACCTTGCCGTAGGACATCGCCAGACACGCCCAGTCGAGGTAGGCCACCGCGACGATCCACCCGGCGACGCGCCGGAGCATCCCGGTCGCCGCTACGAGCGACGCGGCAATGATGAGGACCCGCAGCGACTGGGCGAACCACGGCGCGGGCGACGGTTGGTGCAGCAGCCGGAGCAGCTTGACCGGCTTGTAGAGCTCCGAGGACCCGTAGGCATGCGGCACGACCTGAGCAGTGCGGATGTAGAGGTCGAGAGGCACGTAGAGGTAGACGATGGTCCGCAGCACCGCAACCCGCGCGAGGGGCTCTGGCCGGAGCCACCAGCCGCGCACCTTGGCGCCGAGCGCCGCCGCGGTCACGGGGTGACCGTCCACTCGGCGAGGGTGAGCGTCGTGTGCCCGACCGGGACGCGGTCACGAAGCTGGAAGACGGTCTGCATCACGAACAGCCGCACGTACTGCGGTTGATGCGGGTGCAGCCGGCGTTGTGCCGTCGCGATCGTCCGGAGCAGCTCGGGATGCGCGATGATCGCCGGCAGCTGCGCCTCCACGTCGGCACGCTTGACGCCGACTCCCTGTGGGTCGAGCGGGACGTGCACCCGGGTGCCATCGGTGGTGTCCGCCCAGACGCTCGTCGACTTCACGACACCGTCGGGCGCGACATAGAACGCGTACTGCGTCATGGGCCCGATCGGGAACATCTTGTTGTCGCCGAGCACGGAACCATAGGCGAGCGCGACGAGACCGACGACGGTCAGGGCGGCTCGGACTCGCCGACCGCGTGTCGTCACGCGGATGACGGCGGGCTCGGGCACGATTCGGCAGGTTAGTCGACGCAACCTCCGCCGGCGTCGATCCCGGTCGGTCTGCCTGGATGCCATGATGAGCCGCGTGTCGCCGACCTTGCCCCCGGAACGCCAGGAGCAGCTCGGCGCGGGCGAACCCGACCCGTTCATGCGCCTGTGGATGCCGCACCGGATGGCTTACATCAAGGGCGAGGGCAAAGGCGACGAGTGCGTGTTCTGCTCGATCAAGTCGATGTCCGACGAGGACGGCCTCATCGTCGCGCGCGGCGAACTCGTCTATGCGGTACTCAACCTTTACCCGTACAACGGCGGGCACCTCATGGTCGTGCCGTTCCGACACGTCGCGGACTACACCGACCTCACCGACGGCGAGAGCGCCGAGCTCGCCGACTACACCCGACAGTCCATGCGGGTGCTCCGCAAG
>JAVEEE010000176.1 GCA_030840615.1 Frankiaceae bacterium
ATGGCCGCCCACACGACCAGCCAGAAGACGTGCCAGATCAGCGGCAGCACCACGAAGAGGAAGACGAGCGCGATGAAGACGACCAAGATCACCCCACCAGCCTATCCGGCCAACATCCCCCAGGAACCTGGACCGGCGTCGTAACCTCCCCCTCATGGCCATTCCCCGCCGCGTGGCTGCAGTGTGCCTCGCGATAGGTCTGGCGGCGGCCTCCACGCCCGCCTGGGGCGACTCGCATCACGTTCTGCGGCACAAGCACCGGCAGGCTGCCCGGCAAGCTGCCCACCTCGACGCGCGCGCGCACGACGTCGCCGCGGCGGTGGCACGCGCGCGGCAGGCGCTGATGCGGCTCGACGCCCAGGCCAACGCAGCGTTGGCGGCGCTGCAGCGCGCCAGCCTGGCTGCCGATCGGGCCCGGGAAGCCAGCGACGCCGCACAGCAACGCCTGACGACCGCGCAAGCACGAACGACCGCAGCGCGTACGACGCTCAACGACACCGCAGCCGGTGCCTATCGACAGCTCGCTGCCGGTGGCTCGATCGCCACAACGTTGTCACTCGTGGCTAGCGACGACCCGCGCACCTTCCTCGACGGTCTGCAAGTGCTGGACCAGGTCGGCAAGCGTCAGTCCGATGTCATCGACGAGCTGCGGCTGGCCGAGGCTGCCCAGCTGCGCACCGAGCACGTGGCCGCGGCAGCAACGACGAGGGCCGACGCCGCGCAGCGCGGGGCGACGATTGCCAAGCAGCACGCCGACTCCCTTGTCGCCGAGCAGCGGCGGCTGGTCGCGCGGGAACACCGGCTGCTGGCCCGCACCCGCGTCGCGGCAGCGGCTGCCCATTCGGTCGAGCAACAGCTGCAGCACCGGATCGACGTCGCACGCGCCAAGGCCGCCGCGATCCGCGCCGCTCAGGCGCGTGCCGCAGCGAGTGGCATCGGGGCGGTTGCGGGGTGCAACGGCAAGAGCGTCAGCGGCTACGGCAACGGTCAGCTGCCGGTTGCGGCGCTGTGCGCGCTCTGGGGGGCGCCCGGCATGATGCTGCGCTCCGATGCGTCCGGGTCGTTCAACCGGATGAGCCAGGCCTACGCCGCCGCCTTCGGCGTACCGATCTGCGTCACGTCGTCGTACCGCACCTATCAACGGCAGGTGGAGCTCTACGCGACGATGCCGGCCGGATACGCCGCCGTGCCCGGCACCAGCAACCACGGTTGGGCGCTGGCGGTCGACCTCTGCGGTGGCGTGCAGGTCGACGGCTCACCGGAGCACGTGTGGCTGCTCGACCACGCGGCGGCATACAGCTGGTTCCACCCCGCCTGGGCGTTGCCCGGCGGCCCCGGACCGCACGAGCCATGGCACTGGGAGTTCGCCGGCTAGTGGGTGCCGGACTCGTGTTCGGTGTGGCCGGCAGGTTCGAGCTGGAACGTCGAGTGCTCGACGTCGAAGTGACCGGCGAGGCATCCCTGCAGCTCGTCGAGCAGCTGCGGCGCGAAGCCGTTGGCGAAGCAGTCGTCCACGATCACCACGTGCGCCGACACCGCCGGCAGACCCGTGCCGACAGTCCAGGCATGCAGGTCGTGCACGTCCAACACCTGGCCGGTGCCGAGCAAGTGCGCGCGTAGCTCGACCAGATCGACGCCTTCCGGCGCCATCTCGAGCAACACCGTCCCCGACCGCCGCAGCAACGTCCAGGCTGCGCGCAACATCAGCAGTACGACGAACAACGAGGCGATCGTGTCGGCCCGGCGATAGCCGGTCGTGAGGATCAGCACGCCGGCCGCCAAAGTTGCCGCGAACGCATAGGCATCCGTGAGCGCGTGGGCGAAGACGCCGGCGATGTTCAGCGATCGACGGTCGGCGCGCGACAGGATCAGGGTCACCACGACGTTCACGGCGAGACCGACGATCGCCACCGCGGTCACCGGCCCACCTGCGACGTCCGGTGGATGTGACAGCCGACGCACCGACTCGACGAGCACCACTGCAGCGACGACGAGCAAGGTCACGCCATTGATGCTCGCGGACAGCACCTCTGCACGTCCGAAGCCAAACGTCCAGACACCTGCAGCGGGACGACGGGCGAGGCGCGCAGCTGCGATGGCCATGCCGATCGCGAGCGCGTCCGTCAGCATGTGGCCGGCGTCGGCGAGCAGCGCCAACGACGACGACGCCACGGCGACGACGACTTCACCGGCGAGGAACGCCGTCACGACCAGCAACGCGAGGAGAAGCAGCCGGATGTTGCGGTCCGACTGCTCTCCGGCGGAACGATGCTGGTGCGAGCTCACCCCGTGATGATCGCCTCCACGTCGAAGAACGTCGATCAGGCGAGGTCGAAGCGGTCCAGGTTCATGACCTTGTCCCAGACCGCTACGAAGTCGCGCACGAACTTCTCGCTCGAGTCCGCCGACGCGTAGACCTCCGAAAGGGCTCGGAGCTGGGAGTTCGAACCGAAGACGAGGTCGACCGCGGTAGCGGTCCACTTCGTTTCGCCCGTCGCCCGGTCGCGACCGTCGTAGACGTTCTCGGTCGAGGCGGACACCTTCCACTCCGTACCCATGTCGAGAAGGTTTACGAAGAAGTCGTTGGTCAACGACTCGGGCCGGTCGGTGAGGACGCCGTGTGGGGACTGCCCGAGATTTGCGTTGAGGGCGCGCATGCCGCCGACGAGCACAGTCATCTCCGGAGCGGTCAGCGTCAAGAGGTTGGCGCGATCCACCAGATGCTGCTCCGGCGGCGACTTGTCTCCGGCGCGGAGGTAGTTGCGGAAACCGTCGGCGGTCGGTTCGAGGACGGCGAACGACTCCGCGTCGGTCTGCTCCTGCGAGGCATCCGTACGCCCCGGCGTGAACGGAACCGTGACGTCGTGCCCGGCGCTCTTCGCCGCCTGCTCGACCGCCGCGCATCCGCCGAGCACGATCAGATCGGCGAGCGAGACCTTCTTGGCGCCGGCTTGTGAGCTGTTGAAGTCCTGCTGGATCTCCGTCAGGGTCTGCAGCACCTTGGCGAGCTCGGTCGGATCGTTGACCTCCCAGTCGCGTTGCGGCGCAAGGCGAATGCGTGCGCCGTTCGCTCCGCCCCGCTTGTCGGTGCCGCGGAAGGTCGCCGCCGACGCCCACGCGGTGGAGACCAGCTGGGGGGTCGACGCTCCCGAGGCGAGGACCTTGCTCTTGAGGGCAGCGATGTCCGCCGGCCCGACCAGCTCGTGATCGACCGCGGGGACGGGGTCCTGCCACAGCTGCGGCTCCGGGACCCACGGGCCGAGGTAGCGCGAGACAGGCCCCATGTCTCGGTGCAGCAGCTTGTACCAAGCCTTCGCGAACGCGACGGCGAGCTGGTCCGGGTGCTCCAGGAAGCGCCGCGAGATGGGTTCGTAGATCGGGTCCATGCGAAGCGCGAGGTCCGTCGTCAGCATCATCGGGGCGTGCTGGACCGAGGAGTCGTGCGCGTCCGGTACGGCGTCCGACGCGGCGCCGCCCTTCGGCTTCCACTGCTTGGCGCCGGCGGGGCTCTCGGTCAGCTCCCACTCGTAGCCGAACAGGGTCTCGAAGAAGCTGTTGTCCCAGGTGATGGGGGTGGGCGTCCACGCGCCCTCGAGCCCGCTGGTGATCGTGTCCTTGCCCTTGCCGGTGCCGAAGGTGTTCTTCCAGCCCAGGTTCTGCTGCTCGATGGGGGCACCCTCGGGCTCGGGACCGACGTGGTCGGCGGAGGCGGCACCGTGGGTCTTGCCGAACGTGTGGCCACCGGCAATGAGCGCGACGGTCTCCTCGTCGTTCATCGCCATGCGGGCGAAGGTCTCGCGGATGTCCCGGGCGGAGGCCAACGGATCCGGGTTGCCGTTGGGTCCTTCCGGGTTCACGTAGATAAGGCCCATCTGCACGGCGCCGAGCGGACCGGCGAGTTCTCTGTCGCCGCTGTAGCGCTCATCTCCGAGCCAGGTGTCCTCAGATCCCCAGAACACCTCCTCGGGCTCCCAGATGTCCTCTCGTCCGAAGCCGAAACCGAACGTCTTGAAGCCCATGGACTCGAGGGCAACGTTGCCGGTGAAAACC
>JAVEEE010000175.1 GCA_030840615.1 Frankiaceae bacterium
CGAGGCCCTGGCCCATCCCGAACGGGCCGACCCGGTTGGGGCCGGGACGCTGCTGCATCCGACCGATGATGCGGCGCTCCGCCCAGATCATCATGATCGTCGTCAGCATCAGGAATCCGAAGATGACGACGGTCTTGAGGATGATCAGCCACCACGGGTCACGCCCGAACAGGCCGAGATGCGCGCCACCGCTCGACGTGGCCGCGATTACGCCGAGGTGGTTCACGTGGCACCTCCGGAGGCGAGTTGCACGACCGCGCCGGTCGTGACGCCGAGTGCCTCATGCACGTGCGAGCCGGCGGAGCGGGTCGGCAGCCAGACCACCCGCTCGGGAAGGTCGGCGATGGTGAGCGGCAGGGTGATGGAGCCGCGATCAGTGCTGACGGTGACGGGAGAGCCGGCGACGGCGCCGATCTCCTTGGCGGTTGTCTCCGACAGCAGCAGCATCGCGGGCTTGCGGGTGCCGGCCAGGTGCGGCTCGCCCTCCTGGAGCCGGCCGTCGTCGAGCAGCAGGCGCCAGGTGGCAAGCAGCGCCTCGCCGGACTCTGCCGGCGGCGGGCGCTGTCCGGCAACAGTCGGCACCGGTGGACGGGCCCCGCTCCACGCACCGATCCGTTGCAGCTCCTCCTGCACCTGGCGGGGAGTGGACGTGTTGAGCACCGCGCCGAAGCTCTCGGCGAGCCAGTCGAGCACCCGCCCGTCGGTCAGCGCGGCGGTGTCGGTGCCCCCGCTCTCGGGCTCGAGAGTCGCCGCGAACGGGCGCACGCGCCCCTCCCAGTCGAGGAACGAGCCGGCCTTCTGCACCACCGGTGCGACCGGGAACACGACGTCGGCGCGGTCGGTGACCGCGGACTCGCGCACCTCGAGGCTGACGATGAACGGCGCGTTCTCCAGCGCCTCGAGTGCCAGCGCTGGGTCGGGGAAGTCCGCCGGGTCGACCGAGCCCACGACGAGCGCGATGTCACCGGCAGCGGCGGCACGCAGGATCGCGTCGGCGTCGCGACCCCCGCCGTCAAGTGCCGCGCCCTCGCCCCACAGCTCGGCCAGCTCGGCGCGCGCCGCGACATCGGTCGCGGGTCGGCCACCGGGCAGCAGGCCGGGAAGGCAGCCGGCCTCGACCGCGCCGCGGTCCCCGGCCCGCCGTGGCACCCAGGCCAGCTTGGCACCGGTCGTGTCGGCCAGTCGGGCAGCAGCGGACAGTGCGCCGGGCGCGGCTGCCAGGCGCTCGCCGACGAGGATCACGGCGCCGTCGGCCCGCAGCGCCTGCGCCGCCTGCGTTGCGGCGTCGTCGAGTCGTTCGTCGCCGTCCGCAAGTGCCGTCAGCAGCTCCGCCTCTGCGCCCGGGGCTGCGGCGAGCAGCCGGCCCCCGAGCTTGCGCAGGCCGTTGGACGTGAACGGCGCGATGCCGAAAATCTGCAGGTCGCCGGCCTGCCCGCCTTGAGACTGGCCTGCCTTTCGCAGTCGGAGGAAGACGATCGGCGACTCCTCCTCCGGCTCGAAGCCGGCGAGCAGAACCGCGGGAGCCGCTTCGATGTCGGCGTAGGTCGTCTCCAGGTAGCGACCGGCGACGCGCGCGGCCAGGAAGTCGCGCTCCTCGGCGGAGTGGGCGCGCACGCGGAAGTCGATGTCGTCGGTGCGAAGGACTGCCCGCGCGAACTTCGCGTAGGCGAAGGCGTCCTCCACCGTGAGCCGGCCGCCGGTGAGCACCCCGACCCGGCCGGTGTAGGACGCCAGCCCGGCAGCCGCGCGGTCGAGCGCGTCGGACCACGAGGCCTCGACCAGGTAACCGTCGTCATCGCGCACGAGCGGCTCGGTCAGCCGGTCCTTCGCGGTGGCGTACTGGAATGCCCACCGCCCCTTGTCGCAGTTCCACTCCTCGTTGACGTCCTCGTCCGCGCCGGCGAGCCGGCGCAGCACCTTGCCACGGCGCCAGTCGGTGCGCTGCTGACATCCCGAAGCGCAGTGCTCGCACACCGACGGCGTGGACACGAGGTCGAACGGCCGGGCGCGGAACCGGTACTGGGTGCCGGTCAGCGCGCCTACCGGACAGATCTGCACGGTGTTGCCGGAGAAGTAGGAGTGGAACGGCTCGTCTTCATAGATCGCGACCTGCTCGAGTGCACCTCGCTCGAAGAGCTCGATGAACGGGTCACCGGCGATCTGCTGGGAGAACCGCGTGCAGCGGGCGCAGAGGACGCAGCGCTCCCGGTCGAGCAGCACCTGCGACGAGATGGCGATCGGCTTCTCGAACGTGCGCTTCTGGTCCTTGAACCTGCTCTCGGCCGGACCGTTGGACAACGCCTGGTTCTGCAACGGGCACTCGCCGCCCTTGTCGCACACCGGGCAGTCGAGCGGATGGTTGAGCAGCAGGAACTCGAGGGTTCCCCGCTGCGCCTTCTCCGCGACGGGCGACGTCAGCTGGCTCTTGATGACCATGCCGTCGGTCACCGTCGTGGTGCACGACGTCAGCGGCTTGCGCTGTCCCTCGACCTCGACGATGCACTGCCGGCAGGCACCCAGCGGTTCGAGCAGCGGATGGTCGCAGAACCGCGGCACCTGGATCCCGAGCATCTCCGCGGCGCGGATGATGAGGGTGTTCTTCGGGACGGTGATCTCGATCCCGTCGATCGTGCAGGTGACCGTCTCCATCATGCTCCGCCCGGTTGCCGAGCAGAGAAGGAGGCAAAGAGCGTCGAGGCGGACGGGTCGAACGGGCACGAGCCCTGCTCCCAGTGGGCGACGTACTCGTCTTTGAAGTACTGCACCGACGACGTGATCGGGCTGGTGGCACCGTCGCCGAGGGCGCAGAACGACCGGCCGAGGATGTTGTCGCACGCGTCGAGCAACGTGTCGATGTCCTGCGCGTCGCCCGCGCCGGCCTCGAGCCGTTGCAGGATCTGCACCATCCAGTAGGTCCCCTCGCGGCACGGGGTGCACTTGCCGCACGACTCGTGGGCGTAGAACTCCGTCCAGCGCAGTACGGCGCGGACGACGCAGGTCGTCTCGTCGAAGATCTGTAAGGCTTTCGTGCCGAGCATCGAACCGGCAGCACCGACCGCTTCGTAGTCGAGCGGGACGTCGAGGTGGTCGGCGGTCAGCAGGGGGGTGGACGACCCGCCGGGCGTCCAGAACTTCAGGGTGTGGCCCTCGCGCATCCCGCCGGTGGCGTCGAGCAGCT
>JAVEEE010000212.1 GCA_030840615.1 Frankiaceae bacterium
CGGTGCCCACGGTCGGAACACCGCTCGTCGTACCGGTGCCGGCAGCCGGTGCCGCCACCGGCGCCTCGTAGAGCGCCTTGAACGGGTCGCGGCCAACGGCGCCCTTGTAGGGCTTGGGAAGCGTGACGGGCTTGGTGGCATGGCCGCCGGTGCTGCCGGTGCTGCCTGCGGGCACGTGCCCCGAGGGAACCGGCGAGCCGTTGGGGTCGCTGCCGCCGCCCTTGAGCATGAAGAACGCGGCCACGAGGAGGACGACGACGCCCAGGAGCGCGCCGACGACCGCGAGCTTGCGACGGTTGCCGTCGTCGCCCTCGTCGTCGAAGCCGGTGGGCAGCATCGGCGCGGGGGGTTCGGCAACGGCGGTGCTACCGAAGGGAACGGTCTGCTCAGTCATGATCGGGTTCTCCTACTGCGCCGGGGCCACGGGGCTGACCGGCGCGGGTTGCGCCGCGACGACCTGGGGTGACTCGAAGACGTACGCGGTGATGACGCCGTTGAGCGTTCCTGGCGGTAGCACCTTGTCCGACGCCCCGGAGCTCGGAACGGCACAGCTGGCGCCGCCCGTCGGAGCTGCCGAACCGCTGGGCGAGATCGCGCAGAGCGTCCAACCCGGCACCAGCATCGCGCGGGTCATCTTCTCGACGGACCGGAAGAAGTTCTCGATGTTGTAGTAGCCGCCTTGCACGTTGACCGTGAGGGGAATCGCGGCCAGCGGAGTAGCCGGCGCCGGCGCCGTGGCGCCGGGTGTCGTCGCGGGCGGGGCCACGGCGGGTGCCACGACTCCGGTCGAGACGGCGGTGACGAGGGTCGGCTGTCCCGGGGCGAGCCCGACCAGATCGACGCCCGCACCGTTGGCAGCGGCCGAGAGCTGACGGATCAGCGTGGGCAGCTCGGGGTTGTTCGGCACCTGGGCGTCGAACTTCTTGAGCTTGGCGATCTGGGCCGGCTGGTCACGCTTCTGCTGCTCGAGCTGGTCGACGCGCGAGCGCAACGACGCATTGGCGGACAGCTGGGTCGTGGCCTGGGTCCGCACGTCGGCCGCCTGCGACCGCTGTGGTGACACCAGCAGGAACCAGCCTGCAGCAAGCACCGCGACCACGCCGACGGCGGTCAGCATCGACCACTGGCGCATCTTCTCCATGTCAGCTCCCCGCCGGTGCGGCGTATCGGCCGGACTTGGCGTCGTCGGTCACAACGACCGATGACGAGAAGCCGGTCAAGGTCTTCGGTCCGACGGTGGTCTCCGTCGAGTTGGTGAAGTAGGGGTCGGCGAAGCCGCGCTCGCGGGCGAGCACGTCCAGCCAGGTGGCCACGTCGTCGTGGCTGAAAGCCATCCCGGAGAAGGTGATCGATCCGATGCCCGGCGTACCGAGCCCCGGAGCCGCACTCACCGGCGGCGCAGCACCAGGTGCAGCAGAGGTGAAGCCGGTGACGGTCTGCGTCGCACCGATGCTCGTCAGCCAGACGTCGTCCGGCACCTTCAGCGAAAGGTCGGTGAGGTAACGCGACCAGCGGACCTCCGAGCCCATGGCCTGCGCGAGCATCGCCTGCTTGGCGGCCACGTCGGCGTAGACCTGCTGGGTGCTGGCCAGGCTGTTGAGCTGCGTCTGCAGCGTGCTCTGCTGTGCCCGCGCCGCGCTGAGCTGCTGGTCGGCGGTCTTGACGCCGCTGTGCGCGTGCACGTAGAGCGCGCCCACGATGACGACGGCCGCGACAACAGCACCGCCCATCGCGAGCTGGAACCGACGAAAGCGCGCGGCTTCGGCGATCTCCGGCGGCATCAGGTTGACGCGCGGCATCACCGGTGCCATCAGCTGCGCCGGGGCGCCGACCGACTGCACGTCGGGAGAGTTGGGCAGGGTCACGACGCCACCCCCATGGCGAGCCCGACCGGCACGGTCACCAGAGGCTCGACGAAGCTCAGCTGCTCGGACGTGAGGCCCGTCTTGCCCATGCGAAGGCTGGACAGCGGGGCCGCGGGCTCCACCGGCAGGCGGGTCGCCAGGGCGAGCCGCTGAACGAGCCCGCCGAGACGAGCACCGCCACCGGAGACGATGACGCGTCGCAGCGGCACGGAGGCCGGCTGCGCGAGGTAGTAGTCGAGCGATCCGCGGATCTCCTCGACGAAGGCGTGTCCGCTGGACTCGACGACACGCGCAGCCGGGTGCTCACTCGACGGGATGCCCGGTGTCGGACCCAGCGCTGTCTGGTGCTTGACGCCCTCGGCCTGCTCGATCGGAACGCCCATGCGCTCTGCCACGGCCTCGGTGACGTTGTCGCCACCCATGAGAAGGACGCGGACGAAACGCGGGACACCGTTCTGGTGCACGACGATGTTGGTGACCTTGCTGCCGATGTCGACGAGCGCCTCGGCGTCGGTGTGCAAGGAGGGGGAAAGCCCCGTCTGGTCGATGCCGGCGAGCGACCGGAGCACCGCGAACGGCGTCAGGTCGACCTGCGTGACACTCAGACCCGCCTTGCGGGCCGCGTCCAGCGCGCTCATCACCATGTCGCGAGAAGCGGCGACGAGGAGAACGCGCCGCATGCGCGTGCCGTCAACCACGACCTCCTCGACGGTGTGGAAGTCGAGAACGGCCTGCTCGACCGGGATCGGGATG
>JAVEEE010000220.1 GCA_030840615.1 Frankiaceae bacterium
GACATGGACATCGGCGGTCGCGGCATCGTCCAGCCCGCCAAAGGCCCGTTGGGCCGAGCCCTGCGCGCCGCGCGCCACGACATCTTCGTGTCGCAGAAGCGTCTGGCCGACGCGGCCGGCGTGAGCCAGGCCGCCGTCTCCAGACTGGAGCGCGGCACCCCCAGCTGGCGGCTCTTCTGTCAGCTGATCGAGGTCATGGGCGGCCGTCCTGTCGTCACCATCGAGCGGGTGCCCACGGATCGCGAGTTCCTCGCGTCGTTGGACGACGGTTGGATCGACTGAGCGCACCGCGAGCGCACCGCGAGCGCACTACGCTGAACCCCGTGGCCGACGACGACTTCGCGATGGAGACGAGGGTCATCCACGGCGGCCAGCAGCCCGACCCGCGCACCGGCGCCGTCGTTCCGCCCATCTACCAGGTCTCGACCTTCAAGCAGGACGGTGTCGGCGGCCTGCGCGGCGGCTACGAATACAGCCGGAGCGCCAACCCGACCCGCGACGCGCTCGAGGCCAGCCTGGCCTCCCTCGAAGGCGGCGTTCGCGGCCTGGCCTTCGCCAGCGGGCTCGCCGCCGAGGACACGCTGCTGCGCGCCGTCTGCAAACCCGGCGACCACGTCGTGATCCCGGGCGATGCCTACGGCGGCACCTACCGCCTCTTCGCGCAGGTGCTCGAACGCTGGGGTCTGCAGTGGACCGCCGTCGCGCAACAGGACCTCGCCGAAGTACGCCGCGCCGTTCGCGACAACACCACCGTCGTGTGGTGCGAGACACCGACCAACCCGCTGCTCAACACTGCCGACATCGCCGCGCTCGGCGGCATCGCGCGCGACGCGGACGCGCGGCTCGTCGTCGACAACACCTTCGCCTCGCCCTACCTGCAGCAACCCCTCGCCCTCGGCGCTGACGTCGTCGTCCACTCGACGACGAAATACCTGGGCGGCCACTCCGACGTTATCGGCGGCGCGCTCGTGACGAACGACGCACAGCTCGCCGAGACGCTCGCGTTCCACCACAACGCGATGGGCGGTGTCGCCGGGGCGTTCGACTCATGGCTGGTGTTGCGCGGCATCAAGACACTGGCCGTGCGGATGGATCGGCACTGCGACAACGCCGAGCGGGTGGTCGCGATGCTGCGCGAGCACGAGACCGTGATCGACGTGCGTTATCCCGACACCGACGAGGTCGCGCGCAAGCAGATGACGAGATACGGCGGGATGGTCGCGTTCCGGGTCCGCGGCGGCGAGCAGCATGCGCTCGACGTCTGTGCGCGGACCCGCATCTTCACCCTTGCCGAGTCACTCGGTGGGGTCGAGTCGCTCATCGAGCACCCCGGCCGCATGACCCATGCCAGCGTTGCGGGCTCCGCCCTGGAGGTCCCGGGCGATCTCGTTCGCCTGTCTGTCGGCATCGAGAACGCCGACGACCTCATCGCCGACTTGCGGGCTGCGCTCGCCTGACGCGGCCGCTCGGCGCTCGGCCAGATCCTTCGTCTCGGGCATGGCGATGCCGGCGAGCACTGCTCCACCGAGGATGGCGGCCGTGAGGCCGAACGCGTCCGAGTACGACGTCTCTGCGATCGCACCGGCCGCGACCGGGCCGACGACGTTCGCGACGTCGGAGGACATCGAGTACGCCGCGAACACCGGCCCGCCGCGACCCTCCACGACGTCGCCGACTACCGCCGCCGGGGCGACGTCGAGCAGACCCGACCCCAGCCCCAGCACGCCCATCGCGATCAGGAAGCCCGGCAGCGACGGCCACAGCGCGAGCAGCAGGAACGCCGACCCCGCCAACGCACAACCGGTGATGAGGACCGGCCGGCGACCCACCCGGTCCGCGTAGTGCCCGGCCGGGAGCAGTACCAGCCCGTTGACGCCCGCGACGCACCAGAAGCCGATGCCGGTCCACACGACGCTCTTGTGCAGGACGTCCGCGACGAACAGGGGGATCAACGCCGCCCGCACGCCCATCGAGGCCCACGCGTCGGCGAAGTTGGCGGCGACCGCCGCGCGGAACGCCGGCATCCGCACCGCCGTCGCCAACGACGTGCGGACCGCGGTCGCGGCGTCGGCCTTGTCGGCGAGCGGGGTCCCGCGCAGCGCCACCAGCGCGACCGCCCCGGCCATCGCTAGGGTCCCGGCGTAGAGGAAGAACGGCAGCCGGATCGAGACACTCGTGACCACACCGCCCAGACCGGGTCCGGCGATGCCACCGAGGAGGAAACCGCCGGACCACAGCCCCACCGCCCGGCCCCGCTGCGCCGGCGGCACGAGCCGGACCAGCACCGACATCGCACTGATCGAGAACATCGCGGAGCCGACCCCGCCGGCACCTCGCAGCACGATCAGCTGCCAGTAGGACTGGGCGAGGCCGGCCAGCGCGCTCGACACCGCGACGATGGCGATGCCGGTCGTCAGCACCAGGCGCTCGCCGAGCCGGTCGATCAGCCGCCCGGCGGGGAACGCGAAGGCGATCCGCAGGAACGCGAACACGCTGATCACCGCTGCCGAGGCCGCCGTCCCGACCCCGAACTGGCGTGCGAACAGCGGCAGGGCGGGCGCCACGATCCCGAATCCCAGCGCGACGAAGAACGCCACCACGACCAGGACGCCGACCTCACGCGGGAGGTCGGCGACCGGCGACCGGGGCATCGCGCGATCATTGCATCGGCCCGGGTCCTCGCCGTGTTTCAGCAGGATTACCGATCGGCACGTCGAAGAGTCCGCGGAACCGTCCCTGTAGGTGGAGGCCCAGATCGTGCGTAGGTTCATGCAGCTGGCCATGCTGCTCGCCCTCGCGACCCCGGGGGTGCTGCTGCTCGCCCCGATGACCGCCGCTCAGGCCAGCACGTCGAAATCGGCCCGGCCGGGCGTGCTGCAGTCGGCCTGGTTCTGGCAGACCGCCTACGAGCAGGCTCCCCCCGCCCCGGTCGCCGCGGGGCCGCTGCCGGCCACCGAGCCCAGCGGCGTGCCCGCCCACGACCTGGCGGTGGCGCACACCTCCAACGACGGCACCTCGAGCAAGATGACGGTCCTCGCCTTCAACCTCGGTGTGCTCCAGCCGGGGACGACCATCAACGACTTCAAGCTGTCGGTCACGCTCGACAACGCGCAGGACGCGGCCAACGCCAACGCCGCGGCGGCCCCCGTGGTGGCCTGCCTGCCGACCCGGCTCTGGCCCGCGGCGGAGGGCGGCGACTACACGGACGAGCCACCGGTGGACTGCGCGGCCAAGGCCGCGGCCAGCATCAAGGGCAGCACCTACACGTTCACGATCCCGGAGATCGCCCAGACCTGGGTCGACGACCAGAACGTCGGCGTCGCGCTGGTCAACGACCCGGACAACACCCAGACCCCCTTCCAGGCCGTCTTCGCCGCGAAGAGTGTCACGGCGACGATGAGCTACACGCCGCCTTTCAAGACCCCGGCCGGCAGCGGCACGGGTTCTGGCGGCGGGGGTCCGGTGTCGGGCGGCAGCACCGG
>JAVEEE010000180.1 GCA_030840615.1 Frankiaceae bacterium
CGATCGCGACACCATCTTCGACTCGATGGGCACGTCCTCGGGAAGGTTGAGGCGGTCCATGATCGCCTCGACCATGTGCGCGTTGAACAGCCGCATCAGGTCGTCGCCGAGTGAGAGGTAGAACCGCGACTCCCCCGGGTCGCCCTGCCGGCCGGCGCGACCGCGGAGCTGGTTGTCGATGCGCCGCGACTCGTGTCGCTCGGTGCCCAGCACGTAGAGACCCCCGACGCCGACGACCTCATCGTGCTCGGCGACGACCGCGGCCTTGGCCTTCTCGATCGCGCTCGGCCAAGCGGCTTCGTAGTCCTCCGGCGTCTCCGTCGGCGCCAGGCCACGCTCGGCCAGCTCGGCCGCGGCCATGAACTCCGGGTTGCCGCCGAGCATGATGTCCGTGCCGCGGCCCGCCATGTTGGTGGCCACGGTGACCGCGCCCTTGCGGCCGGCCTGCGCGACGATCTGGGCTTCCTTCTCGTGGAACTTCGCGTTGAGCACCTCGTGCGGGATGCCGCGCCGCAGCAGCAGCCCCGACAGCAGCTCGCTCTTCTCGACGCTGGTGGTGCCGACGAGGACCGGCTGGCCCTTCTCGTGCCGCTCGCTGATGTCCTCGACGACCGCTTGCCACTTGGCGTCTTCGGTCTTGTAGACGACGTCGGCCTGGTCGTCGCGGATCATCGGTCGGTTGGTCGGGATCGGTACGACGCCCAGCTTGTAGACCTGGTCGAACTCGGCGGCCTCGGTCGACGCCGTGCCGGTCATGCCGCCGAGCTTGTCGTAGAGCCGGAAGTAGTTCTGCAGCGTGATCGTCGCGAGGGTCTGGTTCTCCTGCTTGATCTCGACGCCCTCTTTGGCCTCGATGGCCTGGTGCATGCCCTCGTTGTAGCGGCGGCCGTGCAGGATGCGCCCGGTGAACTCATCGACGATGAGAACCTCGCCGTTCATGACGACGTAGTCCTTGTCGCGCTTGAACAGCTCCTTGGCCTTCAGCGCGTTGTTGAGGTAGCCGACGAGCGGTGTGTTGACGGCTTCGTAGAGGTTGTCGATGCCGAGGGTGTCCTCGACCTTCTCGATCGCGGTCTCACCGACCGACATGGTGCGCTTGCCCTCGTCACACTCGTAGTCGGTGTCCCGGACCAGCCGCTGGGCGAGGCGGGCGAACTCGGTGTACCACTTCACACTCAGGTCGGAGGGACCGCTGATGATCAGCGGCGTCCGGGCTTCGTCGATGAGGATGGAGTCGACTTCGTCGACGATCCCGAAGTTGTGTCCGCGCTGGACGAGCTCCTCCGCGCTCCAAGCCATGTTGTCGCGCAGGTAGTCGAAGCCGAACTCGTTGTTGGTGCCGTAAGTGATGTCACAGCCGTATGCCGTCCGGCGCTCGGCCGGGGTCTGCTGGGACAGGATCACGCCGACGGAGAGGCCGAGGAAGCGGTGGATTCGCCCCATCCACTCGGCGTCGCGCTTGGCCAGGTAGTCGTTGACCGTGATGACGTGGACGCCCTTGCCGGAGATCGCGTTGAGGTACGCCGGCAGGACGCCGGTCAGCGTCTTGCCCTCGCCGGTGCGCATCTCGGCGATGTTGCCGAGGTGCAGCGCCGCGCCGCCCATGATCTGCACGTCGAAGTGGCGCTGGCCGAGCGTTCGCTTCGCAGCCTCACGCACAGCCGCAAAGGCCTCCGCGATGAGGTCGTCGAGGGTCTCGCCGTCGGCGTACCGCTGCCGGAACTCGTCGGTCTGCGCCCGCAGCTCGGCGTCGGTCATCGCGACGAAGTCATCCTCGATCTCGTTGACCTGATGCGAGATGTCGGTGAGCTTGCGCAGGATGCGACCCTCGCCTGCGCGCAGGATCCGGTCGAGAACTGCCACGGTGCGGCTCTCCTGACGTGTGCCGATGCCGGCGGTGGACCCGCCGCGCCGTCCATCGTAGGCCGCGGCGGGCCGCCACCCGCCAGGATCGGAACGGCGGGCTACCGTCGAGACGTGTGCCGGAGCATAAAGACACTTCGCCCGCCGTATACGGAGGACGCCGGGCCGTCCGACGTTGAAGCGGCCGCGCTGCAGTACGTCCGCAAGATCGCCGGGATGCGCGCTCCGTCCGCGGTGAACGCCGAGGTCTTCACCGCTGCTGTCGCGCAGGTCGCGGCCGCCACCCAGGAGCTGCTGGACGGCCTCGTCGTCCGCCCCCCGAACCGCTCGGCCGCGCCCGGCGACTGACGCCGCGCCCGACGGGGGCAGCCGGACGGCAGAATGCCGCCATGGAGGCCGGGCGGCTCGACCTCGTGCTGCTCGCCGGCGCGGGCGTGCTGTTGGTGGCCGTTGCCGGGGTCCGGCTGTCGAGCCGCCTCGGCGTGCCCAGCCTGCTGCTCTACCTCGGCATCGGCATGCTCCTGGGCGAGGACGTCATCGGCCTCGTCTTCGACGACGCGGAGCTGGCCCGCAACGTCGGCCTGGTCGCCCTCGCGCTCATCCTCGCGGAAGGTGGCCTGACGACCCGTTGGCCGGACATCCGCCCGATCATGCCGGCCGCCGCCAGCCTGGCCACCGTCGGAGTCGGGCTGAGCATCGCGACGACCTGCCTCGCCGCCCACTACGTGATGGACGTCGACTGGCGCACGGCAGGACTCGTCGGCGCGATGCTGTCGTCGACCGACGCGGCTGCCGTCTTCTCGACCTTGCGGATGCTGCGACTGCCCCGCCGGCTGGTCGGCGTCCTGGAAGCCGAATCGGGTCTCAACGACGCGCCGGCGGTCATCGTCGTGACCCTTCTCGCGGCCCGGCATCCGGAAGGCTTCGGCCACGCCGCCGCGACGCTCGGCTATGAGCTGGCCGTGGGAGCGGCGATCGGGCTCGCCCTCGGCGCAGGCGCGACGGAGGCGTTGCGGCGCGCCGCGCTGCCGGCAGCCGGGCTCTACCCGATCGCGACGATCGCGTTCGCGATCGGGTCCTACGCCGCTGCCGCCAGTGCGCATGCGAGCGGGTTCCTCGCGGTCTATCTGACGACCTTGTGGCTCGGCAACGCCCAGCTGCCACACCGCCGGTCGACGGTCGGGTTCGCCGAGGGAGTTGCCTGGCTCGCGCAGATCGGCCTGTTCGTGATGCTCGGGCTTCTCGTAACCCCCTCCCGGCTGGGGAGCGCGATCCTGCCGGCGTTGGGTGTCGGCGCTGCGCTTCTGTTCGTCGCGCGGCCGTTGTCGGTAGTGGTGTCGGCGCTGCCGTTCCGGTTCTCGTGGCGGGAGAACCTCTTCCTGTCCGCGGCGGGACTGCGGGGCGCCGTACCCATCGTGTTGACGACGATTCCACTGACGCTCGGCTCCCCCGGCGCCCATCGGATCTTCGATGTCGTGTTCGTGCTCGTCGTGATGTTCACGCTGTTGCAGGCGCCGCTGCTCGCGCCGCTGGCACGCCGGCTCGACCTCGAGACCGGTGACGACGGACACGATCTGGACGTCGATGCGGCACCACTCGACGAGATGGTCGCGGACTTGCTCACTATCCGCGTGCCGGCGACTTCCCGGCT
>JAVEEE010000233.1 GCA_030840615.1 Frankiaceae bacterium
CGAAGACGTGCTGCGTGATGTCCTCGGCCTCGTGCTCGTCGTGCACGATGCTGCGCACGTAGCCGTAGATGTTGTGCGAGTAGCGCACGTAGAGGAAACGGATCGCCTCACGGTCGCCTTCCTTGCCACGCGCGACGGCCAGGGCGACCATCCGTGTGTCCTCAGGCGACTCGTCCAGCGTGGTTCGGGCACGGAAGCCCGCGGTCTCGTGCTGCCTCGGCAGCGGAACAGCGCTCATCTCTCTGATGCCCCCCGGTGGATTACGCCGCCCTCATGACGACGTCTTCGACCACGTCCGCTTCCGGCGTCAGTGCCGTCGGGACGAGACCGTGCGCATAGGCGAAGCGGCTGGCCTGCGTGCGATTGGCCACTCCGAGCTTGCGATAGATGTTGGACAGGTGGAACTTCACCGTCTGCTCCGTCACGAACAGCTGACGGGCCAGGCGGCTGTTCGTCGCCCCTGAGGCGACGAGGCACAGCAGCTCCAGCTCGCGCTGGGTCAGCCCCAGCGACTGGTGCGTGGACTCGGTCTCCGCCGTGGCGCGGCCCGCGCGAATGCTCGGGTCGGCCAGGCAATGGAAGACGGTGCCCCGCACGATCTCCCGCAGGAGCGTCCCCGCGCTCGTGGGGTCGATCGTCTTGCTCAGCACGGCGTGCGCCCCAGCGCACACCGCGTCCTCCAGCCACTCGAGGCCCGTATCGGGCACGAGCAGCACGACCTTCGCCGTGGGCAGCTCGGCGTGCACCTCCGCGATGCGCTTGATGGCATCGGTCGGAGCTCCGAGGTCGTCGACGATGACGACGTCCGGCTGTGCATCGGCAATGACAGGGCCGACGGGCGAGTGCCCGGCGACGTACCCGACCAGCGTGAACCCGGATGTCTGTCGCAGGACGCGCCGAAACGCGTACACGATGCCCGGGTGATTGGCGACGACGAGCACCCTTCGGGCACCGTCCTTCGCGATCTGCAGTGGCTCCATTGACTCCTACACCCCCTCTTCGATCCGTCGAAGGCGATCCTCCGGGAGAGAGGGGGGTCCTACGGCGTGAAATGGCCGCCCCCGGTCAGGGGTGATTCGCGGGCGGCGAGGGGCAGGCTCGTCGGGCCGGCGGGGGAGACATCTCACCCACGGCGGCGGGGCGCCGCGGGAAGGAGGGACTGTTGGGCCGCGTCGCGGCTAGGCGTCGGGCCCGTCGCGGCGCGCGGCCCAGCGCCGGCGGGCCGCGTCGATCTCCTCGATCGCCTGCTCGCGGGGATACCAGCCGTCGACCATGACGTGCTTGCCCTCGGGCTGCTTGTAGATCGAGAAGAAGTGCGAGATCTCGTCGCGCAGCGGCTCCGGCACGTCCTCGACCTGGTCCATGTGGTTCCAGTTCGGGTCCGAGAGCGGCACGCAGAGGACCTTGTCGTCGATGCCCTTCTCGTCGCGCATGCGGAAGAGCGCGATGACCTTGACCTCGATCACGCAGCCCGGGAACGTCGGCTCGCTCACGCAGACCATGGCGTCGAGCGGGTCGCCGTCCTCGGCCAGCGTGTCGGGGATGAACCCGTAGTCGGTCGGATAGACGACCGAGGAGAACAGGAAGCGATCGAGGGTGATCGCCTGCAGCTCCTCGTTCCACTCGTACTTGTTGCGACTGCCCTTGGGGATCTCGACCAGGCAGTGGACGCGCGCGGACATCGGCCGCCGGAGTCTACGCCCGTTCTTCGGCTTCTCTTCGAGTGCCTTGGTTGCATGCGCCGATGCGGAAGCTCCCAACCAAGCGCGTCGCGGCTATCGGCGCGACACTCCTCGTCGTCGCGGGCGGGGCTGGAGCCGCGCTGGCGGCCACCTCGAACGGCGGCTCGCCCTCGGACTTCCTGGACTCGGTGGCCAAGCACCTCGGGGTCAGCAGGCAGAAGCTCGACGACGCCACGAAGGCCGCGGCCCTCGACCAGGTCGACGCGCAGCTCGCGGCGGGCAAGCTCACCCAGGCGCAGGCCGACGCGCTCAAGAAGCGCATCGAGGCCGGCGACGTGCCGCCGCTCGGCGGGCTCGGCTCCCGCGGGCCGGGTGGCCCGGGTGGCCCGCGTGGTCCCCGTGGCCTCTTCAGGGCGGGCGTGGGCGACGGGCTCACCGCGGCGGCCAGGTACCTCGGCCTGACGCAGAGCGCCCTGCGGACCAAGCTGCGCGCCGGCCAGTCGCTGGCCGACGTGGCCAAGGCGCAGAGCAAGGACCTCGCGGGTCTCGAGCAGGCGATCGTCGACGCGGCCAAGACCGACCTCGACAAGGCCGTGGCCGACAAGAAGCTGACGCAGAGCCAGGCCGGGGACATCCTCAGCCGCCTCAAGAGCCGCGTCAGCGCCCTGGTGAACGCCAAGCCCGGCGCCCATCCGCGCCGTCGCGATCACCCCCGCGGCGGCCCGCGCTGGTTCGGTCCCTAGGCACGCCTGGGCCGGCAGGGTTTCCGAGGAGGCCGGCGCGCGATACTACGTCGACATGGCCTCCTCCGACATCGAACGCCTCAGCATCGACACCATCCGCACGCTCTCCATGGACGCCGTGCAGGCGGCGAACTCGGGCCACCCGGGCCTGCCGATGGCCATGGCGCCCGCGGCGTACCTGCTCTTCACGCGGATCATGGAGCACAACCCCGCCGATCCGCAGTGGCCCGATCGCGACCGCTTCGTCCTCTCCGCGGGCCACGGAT
>JAVEEE010000240.1 GCA_030840615.1 Frankiaceae bacterium
TCATGAACCCGGTGCTGCAGGTGCTGCCTGCGACTGTCTACGGTGCCGGGGACATCTTTGCGCTGAAGCACGTCGGGCGGTCCCAGGGCTGTCTGTGACCTCTGCTCGGGTGAAGCTCAGGTCGCCGGGCGGATCGTCTGCAGGTAGCGCAACGCCTGGACATACGAGCCGACGACACTGGCCTCCCGATAGTCGACCTCGTGCGAGGCGCAGAAGCTCTTGACGATCAGCCGGCAGCGGCGCAAGTTGCGACTCGGCATGCTGGGAAACAGATGATGCTCGATCTGGTAGTTCAGCCCGCCGAACACGGCCGTGACGAAGCGCCCGCCGGCAATGTTGCGCGACGTGAGGACCTGACGACGCAAGAAGTCGAGCTGGTCTTCCTCGGTGACGATCGGCATGCCCTTGTGGTTGGGCGCAAAGCTGCAGCCGAGGTAGAGCCCGAACAGCGACTGCTGGATCGCGACGAATGCGAGCGCCTTCAGCGGTGACATCACCAGCACCAGCACTGTGACGGGCAGGACCAGGTGCAACGCGAGCAGTGGTAGCTCGACGAGCCGACGACGACGATCGGTGAGCAGCGCGCGAACGCTGCCGACGTGCAGGTTCCACGCTTCGAGCAGCAGCAGCGGGAAGAACAACACTGCTTGATGACGAGCAACGACGCGGAACACGCCGCGCTGACTCTCGGCTTGTGTGCTGGTCCACGCGAGGATGTTGCGCTCGACATCCGGGTCACGGCCGACCTCGTTGGGGTTGCGGTGGTGGCGGTTGTGCTTGTCGACCCACCAGCTGTAGCTGAGCCCGACACAGATGTTGGCCAGGAGCATGCCGAGCCGGTCGTTGGCGCGCCGGCTCCGGAAGATCTGCTGGTGGCCCGCGTCGTGGCCGAGAAAGCCGATCTGAGCGAAGACGACACCGAAGTACGCCGCGACAAGCAGCTGCCACCACGAGTTGCCGAGTCGGTCGAGGAGCAGCAAGCCGCCGCCGACCATGCCCAACATCACGAACAACCGCGGCAGGTAGAGCAGGACCGATCGGTCGAGGAGCTTCGCGCTCTGGATCTCTGCCAACAACCGGCCGTAGTCACTGGCAGGCTTGGTCGCCTGTTGAGTCATGGGACTGCCACTCTCGCTGGAAATTTCGGCGGCGAGGGAGCACTGGTCCGGACTGATCCAGGCACGCGTGGTCGAGACGGTCAGTGTTGCACGGTTTGCCGGTATCCGGTCAGTCGGCGACAAATCGGACGGACCGATGAGTTACGGCCGGATCGAGCGTCTGCAGAGCGTGAGATCCGCGCGCAGCCTGCCCAGGCCCACACTGGCCAGGCCTACATTGGGCGGCATCCTGCTCGGCAGTGCCGATCCTGACCGGTTGCGGGAGTGGTACTGCGCCGCGCTCGAGTCGGCGCCCGATAGTGACGGTTTCTTCCACCTCGACGGAGTGAGCGTGCTCATCGACGAGCGCCGCGACGTCGCCCCGCGCAACCCCGAACCGGGGCGGTTCACCCTCCACTTCGGTGTCGACGACATCCGCGGTTCTATGGCCCGGCTGGAACACCTGAGAGCTTCGCGGCTCGTGGCCGTGGACGATCGCGGCCGTGTGTTGTCCGTGAGCTTGGTCGACCCCGACGGAAACCACGTCCGGCTGTTGCACCTGCCGACCGGCGGGGCCGGTCCCACCTGCGACCCAGCGGCGGGTCGATGACGTGGCCGCCCGACTCGCGGCGGTCGTCATCGGATCAGCCCGGCCCACTCGGACCCTTGCCTGGTACCGCAGCCGGTTGGGCCTACCGGGCGACGGAGGGGTCCTGGAGGCCGGGCCGGCCTGCGTGATGATCACCGAGCGTCCGGGCACGTCGCGGCCCGGGCCGGAGCCGACCCGTTTGATCACGAACTTCTCGGTTGCCGATGTGCTGGCGCTGGAGTCGTGGCTGGTCCAGACGGGGGCGACCTGGGTTCGTGAGCTGGAAGCCAGCCCGTGGGGACGGATCGGGACCCTGCTGGACCCAGATGGCAACTATGTTCAGGTGATCGAAGACATCCGGAGGACCACGTGAGCGAGCTGACCGTCACCGACCCGGCGACACTCGAGCTGGAGCACTACCGGGGCGAGCTGACCGGTTACTGCTACCGCACGCTCGGTTCGACGTACGACGCCGACGACGCTGTGCAGGAGACGATGGTTCGGGCGTGGCAGGGGCTCGACCGGTTCGAGGGGCGATCGGCGCTGCGCTCGTGGCTCTACCGCATCGCGACCAACGTGTGCCTGGACAGCCTCCGCAGCCGGCAGCGCCGGGCGATGCCGATGGACCTGTCGTCGCCGGTGCCGTCGAGCACCCCGCCGGGCAACCAGCTGCCGGAGACGACATGGGTCGAGCCGATCCCCGACGGCGACATCGCGGGCGATCCGGCCGAGCGAGCGGTCGCGCAGGAGAGCATCCGCCTCGCGTTCGTCGCGGCTCTGCAGCATCTGCCTCCGCGCCAACGTGCGGTGCTCATCCTGCGTGAGGTGCTGGCCTGGCAGGCGGCCGAGGTCGCCGAGCTGCTGGACACGACCGTGGTGTCCGTCAACAGCGCGCTGCAGCGGGCACGCACCACGTTGGCGGCCAGCAACGCAAGTGAGAGCACGTCATCCGGCTTGCTGGACGACGCGGAGAAGGCACTGCTGGCGCGTTATGTCGATGCGTTCGAGCGCTACGACATCGACTCGCTGGTGACGCTGTTGCACGACGACGCGAGCATCTCGATGCCGCCGTACGAGATGTGGCTCCAAGGACTCGACGACCTGCGCGGCTGGTATCTCGGCTACGGCATCGGCTGCCGCGGCTCACGACTGCTGCCGATCGCGGCCAACGGCATGCCTGCGTTCGGGCAGTACCGGCCCAGTGGGCCCGGCGGCCTGCACGAACCGTGGTCGTTGCAGGTGCTCGAGATCTCCGGCGGCAAGGTCGCGCACGTGCACCACTTCCTCGACACGACGCTGTTCGCGAAGTTCGGGCTACCGGCGCGGCTGGACGGGTAGCCCGCCGCAGTGCGCGACGACAGCGTCCAGTCCCGCCAGGGTCAGCAGACCGCGCAGGCCTGCGCCGGCCGCTCGCACCCGCACCCGACCGCCGAGACGCCGCGCGGTCAGCTGGAGCCTCGCCAGCGCTGCGACAGTGGCCAGGTCGAGCTGGTCGACCCGACCCAGGTCGAGGGTGACTGCTTCAGCGTCACCACGGCCCAGGATCTCCCGGACGCGTGCGCACAGCCACGCAGCGCCCGCGGGGTCGGGCGCATCGGAGACGATGAGGACGACTGTCCGTGGTCCGGGCGGCGGCCAGAGTGTCTGCGTGGAAGGCACATTAGGAAGACCGTTTCAACACGGGAAACTCATCGGCGGGGGAGCGAGGCGGATGCAGACCTCGTCTCGAGCAGCCGGTCGATCGCCTGGGCGGCCAGCGGCCGATGGAGGAAGAACCCCTGGCCGGTCTCGCATCCGAGTGCCTGCAGCCGGGCCAGCTGGTCGGGCTGTTCGATGCCTTCGGGGATGATGTCGAGCTCGAGTCGCTGCGCCAGTCCGATGATGGCCGCGAGCAAGGAATCGGCCTGCGGCCCGCGCTGTTCGCCGGAGACGAAGGAGCGGTCGACCTTGAGGATGTCGATGGGCATGCGCGAGAGGTAGTTGATCGACGCGTAGCCGGTGCCGAAGTCGTCGATCGCAACCTTTACGCCGTGGCCGCGCACAAGCGCGAGCGTCTCGGCTGCCCGGCCGGTGGGGTTGGCGAGCACCGACTCGGTGATCTCCAGCACCAAACTGCCGGGCGCCAGCGCGGTCCGACCGAGCACCTCAGCGACTTCATCAGCGAACGTCGTCTGATCGAGTTGGCGCACCGAGACGTTGACGGACAGGAAGAACTCCGGACGGTCGTGCCGGCGCTGCCAGCTCTCGACCTGCCGGCAGGCCGTTTCCAGGACCCAGCTGCCGATCTCGATGATGGCGCCGTTTTCTTCGGCAAGGCCGATGAAGGACGACGGCGGTAGCAGGCCGCGAGTGGGGTGCTGCCAGCGGACGAGCGCCTCCACTCCGATCGGCTCGCCGGTGTGGAGCCGGACCACCGGTTGGTAGTCGACGACGAGCTCCCCGCGCTCAGCGGCGCCGACCACGTCGGTCTTCAGCGCCTGGTAGTCGCCGACGGCATGGTCGAGTGCGGCGTCGTAGGCCTCGGTTCGGTTCTTGCCCTTGCCCTTGGCGGTATACATCGCCAGGTCGGCGTGACGCACGAGCACGTCAGCTGTGCAGCCGTCCTCCGCTAATGCCAGGCCAACGCTGGCGCTCAGATGCAGCCGATGACCGAGGATCTGAGCAGGTGTGCCGAGCGCAGCCACCGTGCGTTCGGCGACCGCGAGCGCCGCCGCCCAGTCGGGGACGCCGTTGAGCAACAGGGCGAACTCGTCCCCACCAAGTCGGGCGACGACGTCGCCGGGTCGAACGGTCTCACGCAGGCGGTCAGCGACGATGCACAACAGCGCATCGCCGGCAGCGTGGCCATGGCTGTCGTTGACATCCTTGAAGTCGTCGAGATCCACGAACAGCACCGCGGTCTTCGCCTGCCGTCGTTCCGGTTGGGCGAGCATGGCCGCGAGTTGCTCGTGGAAGGCAGCGCGATTCGCCAGTCCGGTCAGCGGATCGGTTGTCGCACGCGACTCGAGCTCGACGCCGACCGAGACGAGCTCCCGGTTGAGTCCGGTCATGCGCGCCATGACCAGAAGGAATGTCGCGACGCAACCGCACGACACGACCAGCAGGTCTTGGTCGCGGTTCACCAGCAGGATGGGGCCGGTCAGCACCGAGACGCAGAGGAACGCGAGCCGTCCGCGCGACAACCGCTGACCCGACGACGGGGTCATGTGGCCGAGCTCGCGGGCCTGCGGATGCAGCGCGGCCACGCCGATGAGCAGGTAGGACGCCATCCAGATGCCGTCAGTCGGCCCGCCGAAGTGGTAGGTCCCGGCCGACAGCGCAAGCGCGTAGACAGTGTCCGCCGCGAGCAGCGCCATGAAGCTCGTCAGCAGCAGCCGCAGCGCGGGGTTACGCCATGACACGATGATGGCGACGCGAACGAGCATGGCGAAGACCAGCAAGTCCATCGCGGGATACCCGATCGCCACGGCGTGCGCGAGCAATGGAATTCCGGCGGCCGTGGCCACCGGCTGCAGCACGAACTCCCACATCAGCAAGGTGCCGCTGACGACCAGGATCGTCGCGTCGAGAGCGTTCCCGCGCCGGTCCTCTCGTCGCTGTTGCCTCACGGTCGCGTTGAGTGCGACGACGTAGCAGGGGTAGGTCAGCAGCCAGAGGACGTCGACGGGGCAGGGGAAGGGCACCAGCCGTCCGGTGACGAGCGGGAAGCCGTAGTACGGCCCGTTCGCCAAGGTGGCCAAGGCCATCGACGCACCGAGAAACGCCCACACCGTGCGGGCTCGCCCGGTTGTCTTCCGAGCCGTTCTGAACGCGCAGCCTGCGGCGGCGCCGTTGAGGGCCGTCAGCAGGATCGCCTGGCCCCAGCCCCCTG
>JAVEEE010000278.1 GCA_030840615.1 Frankiaceae bacterium
GGCGACGACGCCAAGACCGACGCCGCTCACCGAGGCGACGCGTTCACAGTCGGCGACGTCGGGCGCGTTGACGACGACGGCTTCCTCTACCTCTGCGGTCGCAGTGCCGACGTCGTCATCACCGCCGGCGTGAACGTCTACCCCGCGGAGGTCGAGCAGGCACTGGCCGACGTGCCGGGCCTGGTCGACATGTGTGCCGTCGGCGTCGCCGACGCGGAGCGCGGTGAGGTGCTGGCGCTCTACATCGTCCTCGCGGCGAACGCCGACCCGGAGAGCGTGCGGTCCGACCTCGCAGACGCCGCCGAGCAACGACTCGCGCCCTACAAGCGCCCTCGGTCCGTGGTCGTCGTGCCTGAGGTCCCGCGCGACGAGACGGGCAAGCTGCTACGCCGCGTGCTGCGCGACCGCGCCGGGAGCTGAGCGCCTGCAGCCAACGGGCAGGTTCGTCAGGACGAGAGCCGGTGCACCCGCACGGTCGCGACCGCGGCACGGCTCGGCAGTGCCGAACCCAGCGAAATCTGGACCGTGAGCCGGCCGGAGACCGGTTCGGTGATGACGGTCCGGGTGCCCGGTGCCTCGATGACGACTCGCAGCGCCGAGCCGGGCGGATAGAACGCCGGCGTCGTGACCGTGGCCGTGCCGCTGCCGGAGACGTCGAATCCCTTTGCGGTCCCGTGGGTGACGCTGCCGAACTCCTGCGTCGCTGCACGGGCGAACGACGCCGACCATCCCCACTGCGACCACCGCGAGTCGATCGACGTGTAGGACATCGAGGTCGGCTTCGGCGGATGGGCGAATACGCGCATCAGCGGTCCGACGAACTGGCGCAGGTCGCGGGCCCAGTAGGCAAACGTGTGCTCGCCGTAGGTGTAGTCGTCGTAGTGGCTCGGGATGCCGGCCTCGTCGAGGTGGGTGTGGAACCTCGACGTCGACTCGTGCGTGAGGAACTCGATCCCACTCGCGGCGGGGTTGGGCTCGGAGTCGTAGGGGCCGGGCAGTCCGGTCGCGGTCCAGAGCCAGATGCTCATGCCGCGCAGGTTGGGGATGAGCATCGCGGGGTCGTGGCCCTGCCAGTTGACCTCGTTGGTGACGCGCGAGCCGAACATCGCTTCCGGCTCGACCCCGTCGAGTCCGACCGCGGTCGCTTCGATCACCGCCGTGCTGCCGACGATCACCTGCGGGTCGCGGTCGATCTCCGGCGCTCCCGAGAACGCCGCGGTCGCGGCGAACATGTCGGGGTGGCGCGCGGCGTAGCTGGTCGATCCGAAGCCGCCCTGGGACAGGCCGGCGATAGCCCGGCCGCGCCGGGACGCCACGGTGCGAAGGTTGGCATCGACCCACGGCACCAGCTGGCCGATGTGGAAGGTCTCCCACCTCGACGGCCCGAGCTTCGTCTGTGTGTCGACCCAGTCGGTGAACCAGCCGCCCCCGTTGCCGTCGAAGCCGGCATCCGGCATCACGGTGATGAGTGGGTAGGGCGCCGTCGTCTTCTCGGCGTCACCGGACTTGATCCAGTCCGACGCCCGCCCGCTGGTGCCATGGAACAGGTAGAGGACCGGATAGCGGCGGGACGGGTGACTGCGGTAGCCCTCGGGCAGCAGGATGCGGACGTCGACCGCCCGGCCGAGCGCAGCCGACGACACCTTCACATTGAGGTCACGGTCGTCGATGCGTCGTACGCCGACGACGTGGATCCCGTGCGCGTCCGCGAAGTGCGGCCCGGTCCGACCGGGCTCGGCGAGCGCGCCGGTGACGGGAACCACCAACGCGCACGAGGCGACGACAGCCACAACTGCGCGTCCGGGCACCTCGGCCTCCAGTCACCGTTCGACGTCCGCCACAGACTTCGCCGCGGTTGGCGCCCGTCCTGCCGTGAGCGACGCGCCAGCGCGAAACGCTTCCGAGGGTCGCCCGGACCTGTCACCATCGGCCTCGACGTCAGGACCGACGTCCCGTGCTGAGGGAGAGTCATGACCAGTCGCTGGGAACGTCTCGCGCCACTGACCGGGGTGCTGGCCATCGCTGTGATCCTGATCGGGGTGATCGTCATCGGCGGGAACACGCCGGACACCAATGATCCGGCGACCAAGATCCTGAGCTTCTACAAGGATCATCGCGACAAGGAGATGGGTGCGGCATTCATCACCGGCATCGGCGGTGCGCTGTTCGTGTTCTTCTCGGCCTCCATGCGCGCGCTCCTGTCCCGCCCGCCGGCACGCGGCCGGCTGGCGGCAGCCGCCTTCGGCGGTGGCATCGTGACCGCAGCCGGAATTCTGGCGGCCAGCACGATCCACCTCGCGCTCGCGGACAGCGGCAAGCACGGCACCGCCGACGTCGCCCAGGCCCTGGCCTACCTCGACAACAGCGACTATCTCGTCTTCGGCTTCGGCCTGGCCGCGATGGTCCTGCCCGCCGGGATCTCGATCGTCCGCACGAGAGTGCTGCCGCTGTGGCTCGGCATCGTCGCCATCGTCGCCGGCGTCGTCAGCTTCACGCCGTTCGGGTTCTTCGGCTTCCTGTTGGCGCTGGTGTGGGTCATCGTCGTCAGCATCTGGCTGGCGGTCCGGCCGGTCGCGGACACCACAGCCCTCGCCTGAACCGCGTCAGAGCCGGGCGAGGACTTTCGCGCCGAACCGCTCGACCTCACCGAGCAACTCCGGCCTGGTGTCGCCGGGCAGCGTGACCGTCGCCCATGTGATGCCGATGTCCGCGAGCGCATGCAGTTCGTCGACGACACGTGCGTGGTCCGGTGCTGCGCGCGTGAACATGTCGAGCCCGGACGGCATGAAAACGACGTCGAGCGGCGCCGTACGACCCTGCTCCGCGGCCAGGTCCCGCATCAGCGTCACGCGGGCACGCAAGTCGTCGAGTGACTCGAGCCCGGGTGTGCGCAGCGCTCTGGCGGCCTTCTGCGGGCTCGGCATCGGAACCCACCCGTCTCCGAGCTCGACCGCCCGTCGGATAGCCCGCTTGCTGTTGCCACCGATCCACACCGGCGGGCCCTCCCGTCGCACCGGCCGCGGCAACGACACGACACCGTCGACCACGTTGCCGGCCCACGCCGCGCGCATCGTGCGGATCGCATGGTCGAGCACGTCGTTGCGGGTCTCGAAGTCGGCGCCGACGGCGGCGAACTCCCCCTGGAGATAACCGGCGCCGACAC
>JAVEEE010000191.1 GCA_030840615.1 Frankiaceae bacterium
GACGTGCTCACCCAGATCTCCGCAGCCACCAAGGCACTGCAGTCCGTCGCGCTCGAGCTGCTGGAGGACCACCTCGGTCATTGCGTCGCGAACGCGATCGAGTCCGGCGGTCCCGATGCCCGGGCGAAGATTCGAGAAGCCGCTGCCGCAGTCGAGCGGCTGGTGAAGTCATGACCGATGTGCTCGACACCATCGGCAACAGCCTCGCCGACGGCTGGTGGATGTTCTGGGAAACCCTCTGGGCACTGGTGCTCGGCTTCGCGCTGTCCGGCGCCGTACAAGCCTTCGTCTCCCGTGCCGAGATGCAGCGCGCGCTCGGCGACCACAAGCCACGGACGATCGCGAAGGCCGGCTTCTTCGGCGCCGCCTCGTCGTCGTGCTCCTACGCCGCCAGCGCGCTGGCGAAGACGCTGTTCGCACGCGGTGCGGATTTCACCGCGGCGCAGGCGTTCATGTTCGCCTCGACCAACCTCGTGGTCGAGCTCGGTGTCGTGTTGTGGCTGCTCATCGGGTGGGAGTTCGCCGCCGCGGAGTTCGTCGGCGGCACGATCATGATCGTGCTCCTCGCCGTGGTGCTGCCGCGAGTCGTCGACGACAGCGCCGCGCGGCGAGCCCGTGAGCACCTGACCGCGGCGGACGACGATGAGCACGACAGGCATGCAGGACACGGCCAGCCCGATGAGTCCGACGGGCGCCCCTGGCGACAACGGATCCGGTCATTCGCCGGCTGGTCCGACGCCGCGGGCTACACGATCAGTGACCTCACCATGCTCCGCCGTGAGATCGTCATCGGCTTCGTGATCGCCGGATTCGCCGACGTGGCCGTGCCGACGTCGTTCTGGCGGTCGCTCTTCCTCACCGGCCACGGCTTCTGGTCGTCCCTGGAAAACGTCGTGCTCGGCCCGTTCCTCGCGATCATCAGCTTCGTCTGCTCGATCGGCAACGTGCCGCTCGCCGCTGCGCTGTGGGGTGGCGGCATCAGTTTCGGCGGCGTTGTCGCGTTCGTCTTCGCCGATCTCATCGCGTTGCCGCTGCTGCTCATCTACCGCAAGTACTACGGCACCGCGTTGACGCTGCGACTGCTCGCCGTGTTCTGGGCGACGATGAGCATCGCCGGACTCGCGACCGAGGCGCTGTTCAAAGCCGTGAACATCGCCCCGACCGCGACGTCAACCGGCGACGGCATGGTCGGGCGAGACGTCTTCGGGCTCAACTACACGACCGTGCTCGACTTCGTGGCACTCGCGGGGTTCGCCGTCCTCTACTGGCTTTACCGCCACCGCGAGCACTTCGGCGGCGGCGCCGGCTATGCGAAGGACCCGGTCTGCGGGATGCAGGTGGAGAAGGCCAACCCGGGCGCCGTCAGCCGTCGCGACGGCATCACGACCTACTTCTGCTCGGACCACTGCAAGGACAGGCACGTCGCGCACGACGAGGGCTCCGCAGCCGCGAACCGTCCCTGAGTCAGTCGCAGGCGTGCAGTCCGGGAGCGCGCACCCGCCCGTACGCCGACGTGTTGTGCCGCAGCTTCTCCATCGCCGGATCGCGCGGCCCGCCGTTGCCGAGGCCACTGCCGAGGTTGCCGGCGCAGCGGCCGTGCTCACCCGCGAGTGAGCCCGAAGCCCGGCCGCCGTCGGCTGACGCCGCACGGTCGCCGGAGTGATGGTGACGACCCGGCGGCGCTGCGGGCCCGAGCGCGCCGTTGACCCGGTGGTGGTGGCGTGCGGCCGGCTCGTCTCGACCGGGCGGCTGGCGGTGGTGACTCGCGCCGCGAACGTGCAGTGCCGGTGTCGACGCGCCTGCGGATGGCGCCGTTGCGGTGACGCTCGCCACGGGCGCGATGGCGGCAGCCGGCGGCAGCTGGTGATGAGCACTCCCACCCGACGGCGGCAACGCTGTCACCGCGATCACGCCGGCAGCACCACCCGCGCCGACAGCGGCCTGGCGGCCACCCTCGAGCAGCGCTGCCGACAGGCGCGGCATGCCCGCGAGGAACGGCACCTGCGTGAACCACGCGATCGGGCCCATCGCCTTGCGCAACCGACCGAGCGAGACGTTGAGGAACGCGCGCACGACCATCGGGTCGAACTGTGTGCCGGCGCAGGTGGCGAGCTCGGCCCGTGCGGCGTCGGGTCCGACCGGCCGGCTGTAAGGCCGCGGCGAGGTCATCACCTCGAACGCGTCCGCGACACCGACGATGCGAGCTCCGAGGGTGATGTCGGTGCCGGCCAGTCCGTGCGGGTAGCCGCCGCCGTCCCAGCGTTCGTGGTGCTGCGCGATCGTGTCGGCCCACGGCCCCAGCCAACCCGCAAGTGGGCCGGCGATCTCCGCACCGCGTTGCGGATGCGCGCGCAAGACCTCCCATTCCCGCGCTGTCGGCTTGCCCGGCTTGTTGAGCAGCCGCCGCGACACCTTCAGCTTGCCGATGTCGTGGATGAGTGCGGCCCAGCGCAACCGTTCGCGGTCGTACTGCGAGAGCCCGAGCTCCTCGGCCAGCAGGTCGTTGTAGGCACGCACCCGTTCGCAGTGCCCACGAGTACGCCGATCGTGCGCGGCGAGACTTGCGAGCAGCCCGATCACCTGCGTCGCTGCCTCGAGGGGCGGGGTCACGTCACCAGCTGCACGAGCGCCCTCGACCTTGTCCCGCAACCGCCGGCTGCTCCATGCGTCTGCGGCGATGCGGTAGCGCTTAGGTGCCTGGTCCGGGAACAGCAGCGACAGTCGCAACAACCACGCGAGCGGCAGCAGCCGGCGCGCCACCCGGTCGACGGCGTAGAGCGCGACCGTCGAGCTGCCGACGACGATCGCCCACCAGCCGAGCGCGGTGCCGAGATCGCCGGCGCGCGGCAGTGCCGCGCTGACGGCCGACGCGGTCCCGACGGCAGCCGCGACGGGCAACGCCAGCACGAGCACCTGGACCACCCGCGCGGCCCGCGGGCGCGGAGCCCACCGCTGCGTGAGCAGGGTCTCGGTCTCGTCGAGCTCGACCGGCGGGAGCGCCGCGATGGGCTGGTCGAGCTCGACACGGGGCCGCGGAACAGCGTTCGCAGTGCGAGGGTGGCGCACGGGGGGCATGGGCCTGACCTTCCCGACGGATGCAGCAGTCCCTACCCTGCCGTCACTCATTGGAACTAGTCAATTACGCCCGGTGACGAAGTGCGCGAACCGTGACAAGCCCGGGCCAAATCCGGACGCGGGACGGGTCAACCCGAGAAGCGGGTGCTCTTTCCGCAGCCGGCGAGCACGACGGTGAGCGGGCCGTCGGTCTTCACGTTCAGCGTGACGCCACAGGTGACCCGGGCCCGGCGGACGTCGATCACGACGCGCGCCAGGTTGGTCGCCGCGATCGTCAGTGCATCGCGGTTCGGGGCCACCGGGCCCATCGGGATCCAGGTCGGAGTCCGCGACATGTAGGCCATCGCCGGGATCTCGCCACCGGTGAGTGCGCCGGCGCCGCGCATCAGCGGTCCCGGTGTCGGCGGGCGACTGCCGAACGCCTCCGACTGCACGTCGATCGTCGCGTTACCCTTGCCGCGCGCCGCGAGACCGGACAACCAGTAGGCGTGGTCGGCGACGGTACGCGCGAGGGCCGAGTCCTCGGTGCTGTCGACGACGTAGCTGATGTGTGCCGGACTGCGGTCGACGCGAGCCGTGCCGAGGAACGCGGCACCCGGCCCGTACTCGTCGTTCGCCGCCAACGTCAGGTGGTCGGCGGTGAGGAACAGGTCTTCCTCGAACGGGATGCCGGCGGCGGCATCGGCCGCGACCGCATCCTCGCTGGTGCGGATGTTGACCAGCTCGTCCTCGGTCGAGTTCCACGCCAGCAGCGGAGTGTTGCGCAACGACACGAGCTGGTCGTCGACGCTGCCGGGCGCTCCTACGACGGAGAAGCCGCGGGCAAACAGATCAGGCCAACGGGCAAGCAACCGATAGGTGCCGAAGCCGCCCATGGAGTAGCCGCTGACGACGGTCCAGTCCCGGTCGAGCCGGTAGTGCCGCGCGACGTCCGCCCACGCCTCGAACGTGTCGGCCTCCGCGACCCCGGCGTAGAAGCCGTCAGGTCCGCGACCGCCCGGCGTGAGCACGATCGACCCGGGGCCACGGTCGCCGAGCTGCGACTGGTTGTTGGAGTCGAGGTACTGGTTGTAGTTGGCCGACAGCGAGTGCAACAGCAACGTCAGGCCGAAGCCCTTCGGCGGCTGTGGCTTGTCCGGCACGTAGAGGGCGTAGTTCTGCAGCTGCCCGACGAACCGACCGATGCACTTGGCGCCGGCGGAGAAACCGGCAGCGAGGTCGTAGCAGATCTTGCTCGGGTCGAGACCCTGGCCGAACGAGTAGTGGCTCGCGAAGATCCGATCCATCGGCCCGGTCTTCGGTACGCCGGAGTCGTCGTGCTGCTTGGCCGCGAGCTTGGCGAAGTCGACGTCGGCGGACAGCGGCGAGAGGTCGCCGAGAGTCAGCTGCTCGGACTGCATCCGGTCGCGCCACCACGGCGCGAGCGCCATCCCGCCGACCGCGGTGTCGCCCATGTTGGACCCGGCGAAGATCGGCATCGGCTCGTCGACACGCGGTCCGACGTTGACAATCGCGACGCCGGTGGGAGTGCCGCCACCGGGTGCGGTTTCTGTTGCCGAGCCGGGCTGCGGCTTGAGATAGCTGCCCGCCTTCGCATCCCACAGGCCGACACCGATCGTCGTGCGCACCTTGCTGCGTCCGGGGTTCCACGCGGCGTGCGGCACGAGCACCTGCACCTGCCGGCGCGTCCGGTAGACGTGCACGCGAGGCGCCGGCTTCAACACTGCCGAGGTGCCGGCCTTCACGAGCTCGGCACTGCTGCCGTGCCACGTCAGGAAGACCGACGCGGGTGAGGAGACACCCGCACCGTGCGGCCAGGTCGCGCTGCCGGCCGCGTTGCCCAAGGCGATCGTGAACGCCGTCCGCGCCGGGTCCTTCAACGTGTCGAGCGTGACCCGGAACGCAGTCGCCCGCGCCAGTGGCTTGACCCGCAGCTCGACGAGGTCGGCGGCGTTGTTGGCGTAGACCTTCGCCGTCGGGTAGGTGAACGTCCCACCGGCCGGCGAGTAGAGATGGCCGCTGACGCCGTAGGGGTCGTTCGGGTCCTTGGCCGCGGTCGCGCCGTGGTCGTCGAAGAGGAAGTCCTGGTAGAGCCACTCGCCCGACCGGTAGGCCTCGGCACCGGAGACGAGGATCGGCTTGGCGTGCCAGACCCCGGTGTTCTCCAGCTGGGGCGCCCGCGGCGGCTTCGCGTAGAGGATGTCCGGCCCCGGCCGGTGGCCTGACCCGACCGACGGCAACCCGTGGGCGGCGAGGCGCCCGCCGGGGGACACCGTCGGCCCCGGAGCGCCGAGCGCCGTCCCCATTCCGGCGACCACTGCGGCGGTCAGACCGACAGCGAGCAGCGATCTCGCGCTGCGGAGCCGCATCGTGCGCATGACGGTGGAGTTCGGCGTACGAGGCATGGCTCCTGCCTTCTGTTACCGTGGGCTCACCTGTACGCCGACGTACATTAAAGGGTGGGACAGAGTGGGACAAGGGGGGTCGCCCGGCGGAATGCAGGGCGGGTTGCAGGGCGGCTTGCTGGCGAGAGCGCACGCTGACGCGCCCGGTCTCCCCCGCGGCCGCAACCGGCTGCCAGGCCCGGCGGTGCTGCAGGCGCAGCGCGAGCGGATCCTGCGCGCGGCGATCGCTTCCGCGGCGGAGCTCGGCTACCCGGCGATGACCGTCGCCGACGTCGTCCGCCGGGCGCGGGTCTCGCGCACGTCCTTCTACGCGCAGTTCGCCGACCGGGAGGACTGCTTCTTCGCCGCGACCGCGCAAGGGCGGCGGCTGATGTTCGGGCAGATCTCGGACGCCGTCCACGCTGTTGCCGGCGCCGAAGGGGCCGCCGAGGCGGACGACATCACCGTTCTGCGTGCCGGGTTGCGCGCCTACCTGCGGTTCCTGCGCGACGAGCCTGCCTTCGCGACGGTGTTCTACCTCGAGCTACCGGCAGCCGGCCGGCGTGGCGGCGACCGGCTTGCGGACGGTCAGGCCAAGCTCGCTGCCCGGACGGCGGTCTGGCACGGCCGCGCACGCAACGGGCGGCACCCGGACTGGCCCGAAGTGCCGGCAGAGGTCTTCCGGGCCCTGACCGGCGCGACCGAGGAGCTGGTGCGGGCCAAGGTGCGGGCCGGTCGGGTCGACGAGCTGCCGGCCATCGAGGACGTCATCGTGGGCTTGCATCTGCGGCTGCTCACGGCCGGGAGCTGGTAAGGGTCAGCGACCGTAGACCGACACGTGCCGGCTGCTGGTCGAGGTGAACTGCTCGCGGTTCCAGCCGGCCCACCGCTCGACCAGCCGCAGCCCCGCGATGCGCGCCATCAGGTCGAGCTCGCTCGGCCAGACATACCTCGTGACGATGGGATACAGACGCACGCCCGCAGGCGACAGGACGACGTGAGTCTCGTCGAGGGTCTGCGTCACCGGGTCGTGCCGACCGACGTCGAAGGTCACCGACGCCACGTCGATGGCTTCGGCGTCGACGTACTGGTCGTTGCGCAACCGGTAGAGGTCAGAAGGCACCGAAGCCTCGACCAGGAAGACCCCGTCGTCGTCGAGATGAGCGGCGACGTTCTCGAAACAGCGGACCTGCTCGGCCTGGCTCAGCAAGTTGTAGAGCGTGTTGAACACGATGTAGATCAGGCGATAGCTGCCGGCGACCGCCACGTCGGCGAAGTCGCCCATCGTGACCTGGACTGCGTCGCCACCCGGCTTGGCGCGCAGCTTCGCGACCATGTCGGCAGATAGGTCGATGCCGTCGACGCGGATGCCGCGGGCCGCGAGCGGTAGCGCGATCCGGCCGGTGCCGATCGCGAGCTCCAGCGCCGGACCGCCGCGCGCAAGCTGTTCCAGGCAGGCGACGGTCTCCGTCTCGTCGCCACGAAGCTCGTCGTCATAGACCTCGGCGGCGTCCGCGCCGAAGCTCGTCATCGGCTCATAGGCCTCCACCCGCGCAATGAACGCAGGTCGCGCGGCGGGAGGCAATCCATTTAGCGCGGAAGGTCCGCCGACCAGTCGGGTTGCGGGTCACTGAAGACGTCGGGGACGTCGGTGCTCACGCGACCGGGGAACTGCGGCGGTCGCTTCTCGAGGAACGACGCGATCCCCTCGCGTACGTCGGCCGCCTGCCCGGACAGGTGCATACCGCGCGAGTCCGCGACGTGCGAGTCGTACGGCGACGCGAACGCGAGTCCTCGCCACATCAGTTGCCGGGCCAGCGCGACGCTCACCGGCGCGGTGTTGTCGGCGATCTCGCGCCCGAGCGCGTAGGCGGCGTCGAGCACGTCGCCGACCGGGTGAACGCTGCGAACGAGCCCGCCGCGCAGTGCCTCGTCGGCGGTGAACACGCGCCCGGTGTAGAGCCACTCCGCGGCCTGGCTCGGCCCGACGAGCCGGGGCAGGAACCACGTCGAGGCCGCCTCCGGCACGATGCCGCGCCGGGTGAAGACGAAGCCGAGCTTTGCGGTGTCGGCGGCGATGCGGACATCCATCGGCAGCGTCATCGTCAGGCCGACGCCGACCGCCGCGCCGTTGAGGGCACCGACGACGGGCTTGCGACACTCGTAGATGCGCAGGCTGACGAGCCCGCCGCCGTCACGTGGTGCGCCCTGCGCCGTCCCCCCTCGTCGCTTGTAGTCGAACGTGTCGCCACCGGCGGACAGGTCGGCGCCCGCGCAGAACGCCCGTCCCGCACCGGTGACGACGACGACCCGCACGTCGTCGTCCGCGTCGACCCGGTCGAACGCGTCACACAGCTCGTCCTTCATCACCGGCGTGAACGCGTTGAGCTGGTCGGGCCGGTGCAGGGTGATGGTGAGGATGCCGTCGCTGACGTCGTACCCGATCTCGTCGTAGTCGCTCATGCGTGCAAGCATGCCGACATGGCCGGTTGGAGCACACAGGACATCCCCGCGCAGACGGGTCGAGTGGCTGTCGTCACCGGCGCCAACAGCGGTCTCGGGCTCGCGACCTCCCGCGAGCTGGCGCGAGCGGGCGCGCGAGTCGTCATGGGATGCCGCGACGCCGGCCGCGGCGCCGCGGCACTGCTGAAGGTCCGCGACGAGCAGCCACAGGCGGACGTGACGTGCGAGGCGCTGGACCTCGCGTCACTCGCGTCGGTCCGCGACTTCGCCGGTCGAGTGCCGTCGACGTACGGCGGGGTCGATCTGCTGGTCAACAACGCCGGCGTCATGGCGATCCCGCGGGCAACCACCGCCGACGGCTTCGAGATGCAGCTCGGCACCAACCATCTGGGTCACTTCGCGCTGACCGGACTGCTGCTGCCGTGGATGACCGACCGCGCCGGTTCCCGGGTGGTGACCGTCAGCAGCACGGCGCACAAGCCGGGCCGCATCGACTTCGACGACCTGATGGGTGAGCGTTCCTACAAGAAGTGGGGCGCCTACTCGCAGTCGAAGCTGGCGAACCTTCTCTTCGCGTTCGAGCTGCAACGGCGGCTCGCTGCTGCCGGCAAGGCGACGATCAGCGTCGCCGCTCACCCCGGCTACGCCGCGACCAACCTGCAGGCCGTGGGGCCGCAGCAAGAAGGCAACAGGCTGATGGGTCTCCTGATGACGCTTGGCAACCGGTTGTTCGCCCAGTCCGACGAGGCCGGCGCCCTTCCTTCGCTTTACGCCGCCACCGCGCCCGACGTCGAGGGCGGCGAGTACTTCGGGCCGTCGGGGTTCCAGGAGAGCCGCGGTGCGCCGAAGCGGGTCGACTCGCGACCGCGGTCGAAGGACACCGAGGTCGCGGCCCGACTGTGGCAGGTGTCGGAGGAACTGACCGGCGTTCGCTACGCCTGACCCGACTAGTGGGCCTCGGCCCAGCTCTCGCCCACAGCGACGTCGGCGACGAAGCGAACCCGACTTCCGGCCGCCCACCAGCGCGCCGTCGCCTGCAGTGCGGTGACCAGCAGCGCCGATGCCTCCTCCGCGTCGTCGGCGGGAACGTGCAGCAGCAGCTCGTCGTGCAGGCACAGCACGATCCGGCCCGGACTGCCGGCGAGTCCGGCCC
>JAVEEE010000343.1 GCA_030840615.1 Frankiaceae bacterium
CAACGTCGATGCCAAGAACCCCAACGACGAGGGAAATGTCAGCATCGTCGGGTTGCTCCTCAGCGTCATCGGCGTCGCGGTGGCCATCCTGATTTTCGTTCGTACCGAGCGTAGGCGCTCGCGTCGCCGCACTAAGGTGTCCGACAATGTCGACCCGCGAGTCAGGGAGGTGCGATGACGGAGCCGGCCGAGCTTGCAGGCGACCTGCGTCATGAGGAAGCGATCAGCCTGGGCGAGCGGAACGGGTGGCATCACACCCACGAGGAGCACAGCCTCGCCGAACGCTGGCCCGGTGCACCGTTCGGTCACGGCAGCTGGCCCAAGATCCACAACGTCATGCGTGCCCAAGTGGGGGAGCGCACGGGCATCCTCGCGTTCGACTACCGCTACTGCGTCTTCTCCGAGACCGACGCCGACGTCTCCGACCGCTACATGCTCCATCGCTACCTCGTCGTCGTGATCCCGCTCGCCGCACCGGTGCCGGCGCTGTCGGCGTCCGAGGGGCACTACTCGCACTGGCGCCCGAAGGGCGAGCGCGTCCCGGTGCAGCACGAGCGGTTCGGCGAGCACTACGACGTGGTCGGCGACGACCCCGACTTCGCCGCGGCCGTGCTCGAACCCGAGTGGATGACCAGAGTGCTCAAGCGCATGCGTCGTACCGAATGGCGGCTTGAAGGGCCGGAGCTGATTGCGTGGGCGCGCGACCAGCACGTCGGGCACGACCTCGAAGCACTGCTCGAAGTGCTCGTGCCGCTGGCCGACGCCGCCGACCGCGCCGCGCTGTCCTCCCGCTGACCCCCGCACTCAAGGTGGTGGCGGCGGTCAGGCCTGGAGGTCGACGACGACCTTGATGTCGTCGGGCTGCCGGTCGAGCGCCGTCGGCCACTGGTCCAGCGGCACCCGCCGGGTGATGACCTGCTCGAGCCAGCCCTTGTCCGCCTTGGCGAGGGCTTCGGCAGCCTGCTGGTAGTTGCGCAGCCCGGCGTTGACCGATCCGAAGACGACCTCGTTCTCCAGCACCATCTCCTTGTTGATCGCGTCGGCGGCGAGCTCGATGCCGCGGGTGCCGGAGGAGATGCCGGTGAGGCACACGATGGCGTTGGGCGCGCAGCGCCCGATGACATCGAACACGAGCGCCCCGATGCCCGTCGCCTCGATGACGACGTCGGGCGGCGCGGGCATGTCGTCGAGCGACGTGATGTAGTTGGCGCCCAGCTCGCGCACCATCGCCGGCTTGGCGCCTTCGGTCACGCGGTCGAGCACCGTCACCTCGAGCCCGCGCTGGCGAGCGAGTAACGCACCGAGCATGCCGATCGGGCCGGCGCCGGTGACGAGGACGTGCTCGGGCGCCCAGAACGCGCGTTGGGCGATGCGGTCGGTCTGGTCCCACGCCTTCGCGACGACGGACGTCGGCTCGAGCAGCACGCCGAGGTGACCGAGCGACGCGTCCAGCTTGATGGCGAACTTCGGCGCCACCCGCCAGCGCTGCGAGCCGTAGCCGTCCTGTCCCTTGATGCCACGCTCGGTGAACTGGCCGTTGCGGCAGAAGTCCCACTGGTCCTGCGCGCAGGCACCGCACGGCTGCGGGTCGGGGCGCCGTACGACGCCGGCCACCAGGTCACCGGCGGCCAGCCCGCTGTCAGCGGGAGCCTCCAGCACCCGGCCGAGCGACTCGTGGAAGAGCACCATGCGCTTGTGGCCCGCCGGAGGCTGCCCGTAGCCCTCCTTCGAGATCTCGATGTCGGTGCCACAGACGCCGACGAACAGGCCCTCGACGAGGACGTCACCGTCGTCGAGCGACGGTTCGTCGATCTCCTCGACCTGGGCAGAGCTGATGTCGCCGGGCGCAACCATGCATGCCTTCACGGCAGTCCTTCCGTCGTCAGCGGTGATAACCGGGAACGAGCTCGTGCGCAAGCTGTTCGAGAAAAAGACCGATGTCGGTGACGACGCCGATGGCCTGGGCGCTGCCCCGGTCGGCGAGCTTCGTCACGGTTGCGGGGTTGATGTCCACCGCGACGAGTGGGACGGACGCCGGGAGGATGTTGCCGGTGGCGATCGAGTGCAGCATCGTCGCGACCATGATGGCGAAGCCAACACCGTCGAGCTGCGCCCGCATCGCGCGCTGCCCCTCGATGACGTCGGTGTAGACGTCGGGCAGCGGCCCGTCGTCGCGCACCGAGCCGACCAGCACGTAGGGCTTTCCCGCAGTGACCATCGCGTGCATGACGCCCTTGGTCAGCACGCCCTTGTCGACGGCTTCGGGGATCGATCCGGCTGCGCGGATCTGGTTGATCGCGCGGATGTGATGCTCGTGCCCGTGCTCGACACCTTGCCCGTGCGAAAGGTCGACTCCGAGTGATGTGCCGTAGAGCGCCGACTCGATGTCATGGGTCGCCAACGCGTTGCCGGAGAACAACACGTCGACCCAGCCGTGCTCGACGAGTGCCGCCATCGGGAAGGCCGCGCCGGTGTGCACGACGGCCGGGCCCGCCACCCACAGGATGCGGTTGCCGTCACTTTTGACCTCGCGCATCCGCTCGGCGATCTGGTGCACCCACAGCGCCTGCGGCTTCTCGCTCGAGACGTTGGATGACATGAACTCGAAGTCGTCGCCGAGTGCCTTGTGTTCGCGCGGCGGCAGCACGACCTTGACCCCGCCGGCGCCGCAGACGATCTCGTCACCGGCTCGCACGTCGCTGACCGGCACCGTGCGCACTCGACCGTCGCGCACGACGAGCCCGCAGTCCATCTCGGGGTGCTCGACCGGCACCCAACCGGCATCGAGCCGCACCACGGTCTCGAGGTTGGTCGTCGAGTAGAAGTCCTCGGGAAAGACGCCGTCGGCGGGAGCGGGCCTGGTGACGGCCTGGCCGGGATCGACCTGGTTGACGCCGTGCGTCTGCAGCCGCATCAGCAGCCGTTGGAGCTCCTCGTTGCTCTGCGCCAGGACCACGATGCGGGCGTAGGACTCGTCCTCATGCGTCTTGCCGACGTCGAGGCGTTCGATCGTGTAGTCGCCGCCGTAGTCGAGCACGTCGTCGAGCACGCGAGCGAGCACGCCCGAGTCCATGAGGTGTCCGGTGATCTCCACCGTCTCGGTGACCTGCACGGCGACAGGCTAGGGCAGTCCCTCAGACAACGGCGCCGTCGTCCCAACCGGAGTCGGTCGGCGGACCGTTGCGCATGTTCCAGACCAGCGACGCGAGACCGCCGAGCACGGCGACCACGGCGATGAACGTCCAGCTGCCGCCGTCGAAGTTCGTGGCGAGCATGAGCAACCCGACCGCGATCGCTGCGAGGGCCGCGAGCGTCACCGGTCGCAGCTTGGGGAGCGGCGGCGGGGGTGGCGGCTCGAAGTGTGCCTCGTCGGCGGGGTCGATGGGCTCGAGATCCGTTTCGCCGTCGGCCGGCCCTGCGCCCACCTCGTCGGGCCAGGCCGGCAACGGCGCCTCGGTCGTCGTCTGCAGCCCGGCGAGCACCTGCTGCCAGGCGGCGTCGAAGTCGGCGTCGGTCCGAGCCGCTGGCGATGACGCTGGCGGCGGCGATGGCGATGGCGGTGGCAGCGGCGCGGTCTCGCGCGCCAGCAGCTCGCGGGCGCGCTCGGTCTCGCTGTCGTCGACCCACAGACGGTCGATCGGCCGCTCGGGCAGGCGCAGCTCCATGGATCCGCCGCTGGTTGCCGGCGTAGGCGCGGCGTAGGCGGCGATGCCGGCGTC
>JAVEEE010000347.1 GCA_030840615.1 Frankiaceae bacterium
CAGTCGCCCGGACCGGCTGCATCGACCGCCGCCTGGATCGAGGTGAACGTGCCCTTGATTCCGTGCCACGACCCGACCCGTAGGACTCGGGGTCCACTCGCCTGACCTGTCGCCGGAAGGAGCAGGCCGGCGACGCCGGCCACCAGCACGGTGACACCCAACGACCAGCGGCTCAAGCGCATCGCGCGACCTCTCGTAGCCGAACCCTGAGCCAGACGCTACTCAGGCGGGGTTCCCTATGCTTGCGACGTGCCCACGCTGCCCCATTACCCCTTCTCGCAGCACCGGCTGGACAACGGGCTGCGCGTCGTGATCAGCGAGGACCATCTCGCGCCCGTGGTGGCCGTCAACGTCTGGTACGACGTGGGCTCCCGCCACGAGACGCCCGGGCGCACCGGCTTCGCCCATCTGTTCGAGCACCTCATGTTCCAGGGCTCCAAAAACGTCGGTCGCAGCGATCACTTCGGCCTGATCTCCGAGGCGGGTGGCACGCTCAACGGCACCACGTGGTGCGACCGGACCAACTACTACGAGACCGTGCCGGCCAACCATCTCGAGACGGCGCTGTGGCTCGAGGCGGACCGGATGGGCGGCCTCCTCGATGCCCTCGACCAGGACAACCTCGACAACCAGCGCGACGTCGTGAAGAACGAGAAACGGCAGACGCGCGACAACCAGCCCTACGGTCGGTGGCTGGAGCTGCTACACGAGCTGGGCTATCCGCCCGGCCACCCCTACCATCACTCGACGATCGGCTCGATGGCCGACCTGGACGCCGCGTCACTCGAGGACGCTCGCTCCTTCTACTCCACCTGGTATGCCCCGGACAACGCCGTCCTGTCGGTCGTCGGCGACGTCGAGACCGCGAGCACACTGCACGCGATCGAGCGCTACTTCGGCGGCATCCCGGCGAAGGGCAGCTTCCCGACTACGCCACCCAGCGACGTGCCGCCGCGCATCGGACAAGAGATACGGCGCCACGTTCCCGACCGGGTGCCGCTGCCCCGGACGTTCATCGGCTACCGCTGCCCGCCGTTCGGCTCGCCCGGCTTCGACGCGGTCGAGGTGATGTCGACCGTCCTGGGCGGCGGTCGCGGCAGCCGGATCTACAAGTCCTTGGTGCTTGACCGGCCCTTGCTGCAGCCACCGGACGGCAACGTCCTGTCGCCGTGGCCGTTCGTCGGCGGCGCCGCCCTGCTCGTTGCGGACCTACCGGCCCGCGAAGGCGTCGACGTCGCCGAGCTGGAGGAGGCCTACCACGAGGTCGCTGCAAGCGTCGTCGACGGAGTGTCCGAGGCAGAGCTCGAGCGAGCCCGCGCGCTGATCACCAGCGACTGGCTGCACCACCTCGCGACGGTCGACGGCCGGGCCGACACGTTCAGCCAGTTCACGACATTGTTCGGCGACCCCGGGCTGGTCAACGACATGTTGCCGCGGGTGCTCGCTGTGACCGAGGACGACGTGCGCGCCGCCGCAGCCGACGTGCTGCGCGAGGACAACCGCGTCGTGCTCGTCTTCGAGCCGTCGGACGAGCCCGACGAGGTCGCGGCGTGACCCTGCACCTCGTCTCCGAACGCCCGCCGCCCAGTGAGCCGCGCGCGTGGAGGTTTCCGGAGTTCCAGCGCCACGACGTGGCCGGTGGTCGCGTCCTCAGCTGCCATCTCCCGGGGCGTCCGCTGGCAGTCGTGTCGCTGGTCGTCGATGCCGGTGCCGTAGCCGAGCCGGCTGGCCGACAGGGCGTCGCGCTGCTCGTCGCGCGGGCGCTGTCCGAGGGCACGGCGCAACGTGATGCCTATGAGTTCGCAGTCGCCGGTGAGCGTCTCGGCGCGAGCTGGCGGGCCGATGCCGACTGGGACTCGCTGCGGTGCGGCTTCGAGGTCCCGTCGGGGGAGCTGCTCGCCGCGACCGAGCTGCTCGCCGAAGCAGTACGCGAGCCCGCCCTCGACGACGCCACGCTCGACCGGGTGCGCGACGAGCGCCTCGACGAGCTGCGCGTGGATCTGAGCCAGCCCGGACCACGCGCATCAGCCGCGTTTGCCAACGCGGTCTTCACGCCGGCAAGCCGCTACTCCCGGCCGGACGGCGGCGACGTCACGACCGTCGCGGGCATCGGAGCCGAGGACGTGCGTGCGTTTCACGGCGCCCGCTTCGCGCCTGCGGCCGCGACGCTCGTCGTCGTCGGCGACCTCGCCGCGACCGACGTCGAGGCGCTTGGTCGCTCGGTGTTCGCGGGATGGTCCGGGGCTGCCCCGGCGTCGGCCACCGCCGACGCCGCAACCCAGGGCGGCGACCGGCGCATCATCCTGGTCGACCGGCCGGGTTCGGTGCAGTCGATGCTTTACGTCGGTCACGATGCGCCGGCTCGGCGTACGCCGGACTACGTTCCGATGACGACGATGGCGCTGGCGTTGGGCGGCATGTTCAACTCCCGGCTGAACTACCGCCTGCGCGAGGAGAAGGGCTACACCTACGGCGCCTTCGGCGGTTTCGACCTACGCCGTCACGGCGGCGTGTTCGTCGCGCGTACTGCGGTCCAGTCGGAGGTGACGGCACCCGCACTCGCCGATCTCGTCGCCGAGCTCGAGCTGATGCAACAAAAGGGCCTCACCGACGACGAGCTCGATCGTGCCCGCAGCTATCGCGCCGGCATCTTCCCGATCAACTTCGCCGGCCCGGGATCGGTCGCGTCCGGGCTCGCGGACCTCGTCGTCCATGGGCATCCCGACGACCATTTCGACCGGTTGCGTGCAGAGATCCAGTCCGTCACGACCGACGAGGTCAACGCCGCGGCCGCGACCCGGCTGCGTCCTGACGAAGTCGTCGCGGTCGTGGTCGGCGACGCCGCAGCCATCGGCGACGACGTCCGGGCCACCGGTCTCGGCCCGGTCGACGTCGTCCGCGACGAGGACTGAACGATCCGCGCTGCGCTCGCTCGTTCCGGCCGACTCCTAGCCGCTGTCGCCGTCATCACAGCGATGGCCGGCTATGTGACGATTGCCGCGACTACGGTCGCCGAGGCGAGCCAGTCGGCGAATCACGGCAAGGTCGTCATCATCGCGGTGCCGGACCTGCGCTGGATCGACCTCGAGACCATGCCCGCGTTGAGCGCCTTCGCGCGCACGGCGTCCGTTGCCGAGCTGTCGGTGAAGACCGCTGCAGGGACGCCGCGATGCGCCGACGGCAGCCTGACCTTCTCGGCGGGCAACCGTGCCAACGCCGATCACACGGTCGTCGGCTGCCGCATCACCACCGCGACGCTGACGAGGCTCCGCCTGGGTGCGCTCGACAGCAAGTTCGCCGCACACGTCGGCGCGTTCGGACAGGCGTTGCACAACGCCGGGTTGACGACCGCGGCGGTCGGCGAGTCCGCGGTGCCGTTGCTGGCGGACGCGTCCGGAGACGTCGACTTCTCCAAGGGGAGCCTCGGCGCGGCGCTGCGTCGCGCCGACGTCGTCGCCACCGTCGACGACACGCTCTACTACTCCCCAGGCCTCGCCCGCATCGCCACGACTGCCCTCGTCGACCAGACAATCGCCGACCAGCTTGCGGAGGTGCCGGCCGGTGCCACCGTGATGGTCGCCGGTACCAGTGACGGGGCGGCAACCCCGATGCACCTGCACGCGCTGCTCGTCCGCGGGCCCGGGTGGCGGCACGTGGCGCTGCGGTCACCGTCGACGCGCGCGCCCTACGTGCAGCTGCGCGACCTTGCCCCGACCCTTCTCGACGTGCTCGGTCTGCCAACGCCGAGCACGATGGTCGGGCGGCCGGCGTACGACTCCGGAAGCTCGGCCGCGAGTGCGGTGAGCTACGCCGACGACGACGATCACGCCGTCACCGCCCGCGACGTCGGCAAACGGCTGCGCAACCTGCTCGCCGAGCTGGGCATCGCCGTCGTTGTGCTGTTCGTCGCCGGTGGGTGGCGTTCCGACGCGCGAACGGCAGCGACGTGGCTCGCGCGTTTCGGCGTCGGCATACCGGTGTTCAGCTTTCTCGCGCAGCTGCTGCCGTGGTGGCAATGGGGGACGTGGGCCTACACCGGCATCGTCGCGGCCGGGTCGGCCGCGCTGGGCACCGCGGTCGGGTGGGTGGCTCGGAGGGACCGGGTGGCGGGACTGCTCTTCGGACCTGCGGTGACTGCCGCCGTGCTCGTCGTGGACCAGCTTGTTGGTGCGCCCCTGCAACTGTCGGCACCGCTGGGCGACAACCCCATCGTGGCCGGCCGGTTCCATGGCATGGGCAACACGGACTTCGCGCTGCTGTGCACGGCCGCCGTCCTGATCGCGGCCGTCGTGGCGGGCCGGCTGGCGTCGGAGTCGCGCCGTGGCCTCGGGCTTGTCGTCGCAGCCGGGCTCTGCCTGCTCGCAATGGTGGTGGACGCCGCACCGTCGCTGGGTGACGACTTCGGTGGCCTGCTCGCAATGGCGCCGGTGACCGCGCTGCTGCTCGCCCTGCTTGCCGGCGTCCGGCTGTCGTGGCGCCGGCTGCTGCTGATTGCCGTGGCTGCCGCTCTGCTCGGGTGCGGCGTGGCGCTGCTCGACTACGCGCGGCCGGTGGCGCACCAGACCCACGTCGGCCGGTTCGTCGGGCAGGTACTGCACGGCGGTGCGGCACGGGTCGTTCGCCGCAAGCTCGACGCGAGCCTCGGCTCCTTCGGCAACATCGCCATCACGGGCTTCGTCGTTGTCACCGCCGTTGCTGCCATGGGGGGCCGGCGTCGGCTGGTCCCGCTGCTGCGGACCGTCCCTGGCCTGCCGGCTGCCGCCGTCGCGGTGGCGGTGCTCGCCGTTCTGGGGACCTTCCTCAATGACTCCGGCGTCGTGGTGGCGGCGACGACGCTGCTGCTCGCGGTGTTTGCTGTCGTCGCGCCCGGATCGCTGGCCCGTTCGGCGGCGGACGGTCAGCCGCGAGAGACTGATGGGGTTGCCGCACCCCGTCGGAGTGACCCGTGACCGTCAGCATCGCCGTTCCCCGGCTGGGCTGGCGCCACGATCGGCGACTGTTGCGCCTCGGACACGGGATCCGCGCCCACCCCGAGATCGTGACCGCGCTGTTGTGTGCGGTGGTGCTGGCGATCGGTCAGCGCGGGCCCGACCTGCCGGCCCAGGCCTACCGCGTGTTCCTCATCCGCCATCACGGCCTCGTCGCCTTCGACAGCCACTGGTATGCAGGCCATGCGCTGCCGGGCTACTCGTTGCTGTTCCCGCCACTGGCCGCGGTCGTCGGCGCAAGGCTCGTCGGAGCGCTGTCGTGTATCGCTGCCACTGCGGCCTTCACCCGGTTGCTGCGCGGGTCGCAGCGCAGCGGGCATGACCTTGCGGTCCTGTGGTTCGCGGTCGTCAGTGTCGTCGACCTCGTCGTCGGCCGATTGCCATTTGCCCTCGGCCTGGCCGCCGGCATCGGCAGCGTCGTGGCAGCGCGCGACCACCGCCGCGGTTGGGCCCTTGTCCTCGCCCTCGCGTGTGGCTGCGCGAGCCCGTTGTCCGGGGCGTTCCTGCTGCTGGCCGCGGCGGTCTGGCTGCCGAGCGCCGGCTGGCGAACGGTGCTGCCACTCGGCGCCGGAGCCGTGGGCATCGGCACCGCGGCGCTGTTCGGCGAGGGCGGGTGGTTCCCGTTCCCGGCAACCACGCTTCTCGTCATCCTGCTGCTGTCGGTCGGTGGGCTGGTCATCGTGCCGCGGTCGAGCACCTTGGTGCGTCGCGGCCTGTTGCTGTATGGCGTCGCGTCGATTGCGCTGTTCCCGTTCCAGAACCCCATCGGTGGCAACATGGTGCGTCTGGGCGCGGTGTTCAGCGGACCGCTCATCGCCTTTGAACTGTGGCGATCCGGTCGCCGCCGGGTGCTGGCCGTGGTTGCCATTCCCTTGCTCATCTGGCAGTTCGCGCCGTTGCCCAACGCGCTGTCAGCCGGCCGCGACAACCCCTCGTCCGAGGCCGGCTACTACACCGGCTTGTTGAGCTATCTGTCCGCGCACGGGGCGGAAACCAGCCGACTGGAGGTGCCACTCACCACTGGTCGCTGGGAGTCGGACTACCTCGCGACCGGCATTTCGCTGGCGCGTGGCTGGGAGCGCCAGCTCGACCTCGGCCGCAACAGCGTCCTTTACGACAAGACGCTCACGGCCGAGGCCTATCACCAGTGGTTGCTCGACACCGGCGTCCGCTGGGTCGCGTTGCCGGACGTGTCCCTGGATGCGTCGGAGGACGGTGAGCAGGCGCTGTTGACCGGGCCGACGCCGTCGTACCTCCGGCCCGTCTGGCACGACCAACACTGGAAGCTGTGGGAGGTCCGCGACGCGCGACCGCTCGTCAGCGGTCCGGCTGAGCTCGTGCGCCTCGGGGTCTCGTCGATCGACCTTCGGGCGACAGGCGCGGGTACGGCTGTCGTTCTCGTCCGGTGGACCCGCTTCTGGCGTGTCACCGAGGGCAACGCCTGCGTTGCGCCGACCGACGACAACTGGACCCAGGTCATCTTGTCCGAGCCAGGCCCGGTGACGCTGACCGCAAAGGTCGGTCTGGGCTCGCTGGCCGGTGCCGGCGGCGACGGCTCCTGCAGCGACGACTGACGTCGGGGCCGTCAGCGCCTGCAGCGGTCATAGCCGTTCTACGTGCTGACACTCCGGCTTAGGCTGCAGCCGTGGAGCAGACGCTGTATGAGTTCGCCGGAGGCGACGTCGCGCTCCTGAAGCTGGCCCGGGCGCACCACGCGCGCTGCCTCGCTGATCCGGAGTTGAATCACCCGTTCTCCCATCCGGGTCAACACCCGCAGCACGTCGAGCGACTGGCGGCCTACTGGGCAGAAGTGTTCGGAGGTGCGCCGTCGTACTCCCAAGTCGGCGGGAACCAGACGCACCTGATCGCCATGCACGCCGGCAACGGTGACATGTCCGACCTCGGCCGTCGCTTCGTGGAGTGCTTCGTTGCCGCAGCGGACGATGCCGGACTCCCCGCCGACACGCGGTTCCGGGAGGCCCTTCGCGCCTACATGGAATGGGCGGTCCAGGAGTTCGACCGCTTCCCGGACGACGCCACCGCCGTGCCGGTGGGGTTGACGACGCCCCGGTGGGGGTGGGACGGACTGCTGTCCGGTTGAGCAGGTCAGGTGCCGCGCGCCGGGGGCCGCCACTGGCGGCGCCACCACGCAGCCCGGGCGCGACGCAGCGCAGTCAGCCGCTCGCGCCGGAGCTCCTGCTCCTCCGAGTCGTCGAGCGGCGCGAGGTCGCCGACGACCTTCGACAACAACCAGTCGGCCAGCGCCGGGTTGCGGGCCAGCGCCGGCCCGTGCAGATACGTCGCCACGACGCTGCCCTGCACCGCGCCGTCCACGCCGTCGCCGTTGCCGGTCCCGGACCGCACCCGCGCGAGCGGCTTGGCGGCAGGGCCCAGCAATGTGCGGCCGCCGTGGTTCTCGTAGCCGGTGAGCAGTTCGACGACCCCGTCGACCGCCGGCTCCCCGAGCAGCTCGCCGACCGCGCGGGAGCCGGGCAGCCGGTCGGTGCGGCAGTCGATCAGCCCGACGCCGGCATGCACCGCACCGGCCCCGTCGAGGAACGTCTCGCCCAAGATCTGGAAACCGGCGCATACGGCGAACACCGGCTTGCCGGCATCGGCCGCCCGGGCCAGCACGCCGTCCGCCAGCCGCGACACCGCCAGGGTCTGGGCGGTGTCCTCGCCACCGCCCAGCACGTAGACGTCGGCCTGTTCCGGCAGAGCGTCGTCGACGGCGACGTCGACGGTCTCCGCCTCGACGCCGCGCCACCGCAGTCGCTGGGCGAGCACGCTCGCGTTTCCGCCGTCGCCATAGGTGCCGAGCAGCGACGGGAAGACCAGCGCGATCCTTACGGCGTCAGGCATCGCGCACCACTCGGCGATAGCTCTGGAACGCCGTGTAGTTGGCGAGCACCTCGATCGGCCCGCTGCCGTGTGCGGCCCGCAACGCGTCGGCGGGGTCGTCGACCCGGATGTGGTCGACACCCGCGTAGCGCAGCCGGACTGCGACGTCGCGGGACCGTTCGCCGGTCGCAACGGCATGGCGACCGCGCAACAGCTCGAACGGGACGTCCCACAGCCAAGAGGGGTCCCGACCATCGGCCGCACGCGCGTTGACCGCGACGACGACAGGTGCCTCGGCGCGAGACATGCCGATCGCCTCTACCCATCCCGCGGGGTTCTTCGCCAGCAGCAGACGCAACGGCCGGCCCGAGTAGGTCGTCTCCAGATAGCGGCCCTCGACCGACGGGATGCGCGCCATCGCGTCGAACGCCTTCGCCGGCGAGACGCCCCACAGGCCGGCGGCGGCAGCGGCCAGCGCCGCGTTGCCGACGTTGACGTCGCCGGGAATGCCGAGCTTCACGTCGTACGACGTTCCGTCCGGCGCGGTCACGGTCCGTCCGGTGACCGACCAGGCCGGCGTCGGGCGGGCGAGCCCGCAACCGGGACTCCGCCAGCCGCGCTGCCCGTCGCGTTGCAGCACGTCACCGCACGCGGGGCAGGAGGTCGAGTCGAAGGTCCACCCCTGTCCGGCGGCGACCCAGACGACGTCCGTCGCGCCCGTCGCGGCCCACACGACCAGTGGGTCGTCGGCGTTGGCCACGACGGCGGGCGCCGCCGGGCCGGACAGCGCCTCATGCCAGATTCCGGCGAGCCGGCGTACCTCGGCGTAACGGTCGAGCTGGTCGCGGCTCAGATTGAGCAGCACGACGGCGCGCGGTCGCACCGCCTGCGCCACCTTCGGGAGGAAGGGCTCGTCCACCTCGAGCACGCCGAGCCGACTGGTGCGATCCGCGGTGAGCGCGGCCGTCAGACCGGTCGGCAGGTTGGCGCCGCCGCCGTTGGAGACGACGGGTTCGCGCGTCTCGAGGGCCGCGACGAGCAACGTCCGCGTCGTCGTCTTGCCGTTGGTTCCGGTGACCAGCGCCAGCTCGCGGCCGGCCGCCGCCCGGGTCATCGCCAGCGGATCGACGAGAAGCGTGACCCGGCCGCCGATCGTGGTGCCGCCGCCACGCCCGGTCAGCCGGGACAGGCCGGCTGCTGTTGCTCCGGCGGCGCGGGCCAGCGTGTAGCGGGCCGTCACCCCTTGACGTTGTGACGCGCGATCACGACGAAGACGCCGTAGGCCGCCAGGGTGAGGACCGCGACGATCGGCAGCACGGCGCGGATGACCCGGCCGGGCGCGTCGGCGAGCGCCTTGCCCAGGACGGTGCCGCCGCCCAACAGCAGGATGCTCAGGACGCCCAGGGCGATGGCGTACTTCTCCTCGAGGTCCACGCCGCAGAGCCTAGCGATCCGGGCGTGGCCCGCGGTGTTGCGGGTCGTCGCGGTGGACGCGTCCCACCGCCGATCCCTGGCGCGACAGGGTGCGTGCCGTGTTGACGATCGCGACGTGGCTGTAGGCCTGCGGCACGTTGCCCAGCTGCCGCTTCCGGCGTGGGTCGTACTCCTCGGCGAGCAACCCGACGTCGTTGCGGAGACCCAGCACCTGCTCGAAGACTTCCCGCGCGCGCTCGTCCCGCCCCGCCAGGTGCAGACCGTCGGCCAGCCACAGGGTGCAAGCGATGAACGTGCCCTCCTCGCCGGCGAGCCCATCGTCGGTGTCCCTGCTGTAACGCTGCACCAGCCCGTCCTGCGTCAGGTTCCGTTCGATGGCGTCGACCGTGCCGACGATGCGCTCGTCGTCGCCCGGCAGGAAGCCGACCGGTGCCAGCAGCAACGCGGAGGCGTCAAGTGCCGTCGAGCCGTAGGACTGGGTGAACGTCCCCCGCTTTCGGTCGAAGCCCTTCTCGAGGACCTCCCGATGGACCTCGTCCCGGAGCTTGCGCCACCGGTCCACCGGACCGTCGAGACCGAACTGCTCCACCATGCGGACCGCGCGGTCGAACCCGACCCACGCCATCACCTTGGAGTGCACGAAGTGCCGGGGGTCTCCCCGCATCTCCCACAGCCCCTGGTCGGGTTGCTGCCACCGTTGCTCGAGGACGCCCAGCAGGCCACGCTGGGCCGACCAGGAGTCGTCGTCTGCGGACAGCCCGGCATCACGATCGAGATGCAGCGCGTCGAGCACCTCGCCGTAGACATCGAGCTGGAACTGGTCGGAGGCAGCGTTGCCGACCCGCACCGGTGTCGACGCCTCGTAGCCGGCCAGCCACGGCAGATCCAGCTCGGGCAGCCGCCTCTCGCCGGCCAGGCCATACATGATGCGCAGGTCCTCGGGGTCGCCGGCGATGGCGCGCAACAGCCACTCGCGCCACGCTCGGGCCTCTTCCTCGAAGCCAGAGAAGAGCAACGCCTGCAACGTCATCGTCGCGTCCCGCAGCCAGCAGTAGCGGTAGTCCCAGTTGCGCTCGCCGCCGATCACCTCGGGAAGGCTCGTCGTCGCTGCGGCCGCGATGGCGCCGGTCGGCGCATATGTCAGCGCCTTCAACGTGATGAGCGACCTTACGACGGCGTCGCGCCACTCGCCGTCGTAGGTGCAGTTGCGGATCCACTCGGCCCAGTAGTCGGCAGTGTCGGTGAGGGCCTGCTCGGCGTCGACGGCATCGGGCGCGGGCAGATGGGACGCCGACCAGGTGAGGACGAAGGGCACCCGGTCGCCCGCCGCGACCGTGAAGCGGCCGACGTGCGCGAAGTCGCGGCCTTCCATCGTGATGGGGCTACGTACGTGGACGGAGTCCGGCCCCGCCACCGCGTGGATGCCGCCGTCGGACCGGCGGACCCACGGCACGATCCAGCCGTAGTCGAACCGGATGCGCAGCTCGCTCGTCATCTCGACCCGGCCGGACAGCCCTTCCACGATGCGTACGACGTCGGGGGCGTCGCCGCGCGGCGGCATGAAGTCGATCACGCGGACGCGCCCGGAGGGCGTCTCCCACTCGGTCTCGAGGATGAGCGAGTCGCCCCGGTAGCCGCGGCGGCTGCACTCGCCGGCGCCGTCCGGCGCCAGCAGCCAGTTGCCGTTGTCCGTCGTACCGAGCAGCGCGGAAAAGCAGGCAGAAGAGTCGAAACGCGGGAGGCACAACCAGTCGACCGAGCCGGTGCGGCTCACGAGAGCCGCGGTCTGCATGTCGCCCAGCAGCGCATAGCTCTCGATGGGCTGGGCCTCGGTCACAACCCCTAGGCTTGCAGACGTGATCACGCGCCGCACGTCGACCCGGCGCCTCGCCGTGATCGTGTGTTTGGTTTCAGCCGGTGGAGCGATGGGCTGCAACGCCGCCTTCGGCAAGCGCGAGATCGTCGTTCACTTCACGACGGAGGCGACGTCGGCGCAGCACCGCGATGCGCTCACGGCGTGCACGGGAGCCGCCCCGCACACGAGCCCGGAGCCGATCGTGCACAGCAAGTACGCGTCGAGTCGCGTCGCGGACGTGCGCTTCCGGGTTGACCGTGCCAACGACCACGACCTGGCCCAGCTCTACAACTGTCTCGGCAAGCAACCCGGTGTCCTAGGCGTCTCGGACCCGCTTGACATGACTCGCTGACGACGCTCATGTAACAGGTGGTTCAACCGCACGTTTCAGTGGGCATCACCCTCCGCATGACCGCTGCCACCATTGACAAAGACGTCATCCGCAGCACGATTCCCGCGAGAATCGACCGCCTTCCGTGGAATGCCTTCCACACCCGTCTCGTCGTCGCCCTCGGTGTGGCGTGGGTGTTGGACGGGCTGGAGATCACCATCGCGAGTTCCATCGCGGGTGTCCTGAAGACGCCGCAGGCATTGCATCTGTCGTCGAGCGCCGTCGGCCTCGCGACCGGCACGGTCTATCTGCTCGGTGAGGTCTTCGGTGCACTCATCTTCGGCCGGCTGTCGGACGCGTGGGGCCGTCGCAAGCTCTTCATGATCACGCTCGGTGTATACCTCGTCGGGAGTGGCTTGACCGCGTTGACGTGGAACCGCTCGACCGCCGCGGTGTTCTTCCTCTACGGCTGCCGCTTCATCGCGGGCATGGGCATCGGCGGTGAGTACGCCGCCATCAACTCGGCGATCGACGAGCTGGTGCCGGCCAAGCATCGAGGCCGGGTCGACATCGCCGTCAACGGCACCTACTGGGGCGGCGCCATCATCGGCACGCTCGGCACCCTGCTCGTGCTCAACAACCTCGACCCGTCGTACAGCTGGCGGCTGGGCTTCCTGCTCGGTCCGGTGCTCGCGTTCGTCATCGTCATCGTCCGGCGCAACCTGCCGGAGAGCCCGCGGTGGCAGCTCATGCACGGCAAGGAGAAGGAAGCGGAAGCCTCGATTGCCGCGATCGAGAAGCAGGTCACCGACCGCGGCCACACGCTCGAGGAAGTGCCTGACGACAAGGCGATCGAGATCAAGCCCACCGAGCGACGCGGTTACCTGACCCTCGCACGGGTGCTGTTTTCCCAGATGC
>JAVEEE010000377.1 GCA_030840615.1 Frankiaceae bacterium
GCGGTGCCGGTGGCGGGCGGCGGCGCAGGGCGCGGGCGTGCAGGCGGATTCGCGGGACCAGGCAGCCGGCGAGTGAGATGAACAGCAACAGGTAGATGGCCGCGAACCACGGTGCGGCGAACACGTCGAACAGCGACATCGAGTCGAGCAGCGGCCCGAGCTTGGGGTGCGACGCGATGTAGTCGTTGACCTTGACGGGGTTGAGGCCGCGCTGCGGCAGCAGCGTGCCCGGGATGGCCGCGAGTGCAAGCAACGTGAGGAGCAGCAGCGCCGTCCGCATGCTGGTCAGCTGGCGCCAGCCGGTGCGCAGGGTGCGCCGGAGCCCACCACCGGACAGACGCGGCGGCGGCGCGGGCTGGGTCGTCAGCCGACCTGCGTCGCCCAGCTCGGGGGTGGCGAGGTCGGTCATCGGTGGGCGTCCATCAGCACGGCGGGACGTAGTTCGGCGAGACCAAGTCGCGAAGGTCGCGCGAAAGCGTCGTCCACTCACCGGTCAGCAGCAGAACGCCGACGCCGATGAGGAGCAGGCCGCCGGTCCAGATGACCAGGCCGTAGTGCCGCTTGACGACGGCGAACGCACCGAGCGCGCGGCGAAACGCCAGACCGGCGACCACGAAGGGCACGCCGAGACCGACGCAGTAGACGGCGGTCAGGAACGCACCGCGGCTCGCCGTGGCAGTGCTGTCGGCGTAGGCGAGGTTGAGCACGACACCGAGCGTCGGTCCGATGCATGGTGTCCAGCCGACCGCGAACAGCATTCCCAGCAGCGGCGCACCGGCGAGCCCGGCGCGGGGCAGCCGGTGGAAGCGCCACTCGCGCTGCAGTCGTGGCAGAACGCCCAGGAAGACAACGCCGAGCGCGATGGCAACGACACCACCGACGCGGTTGACCGCGTCCTGGTGGGCGAGCAGCCGGCTGCCGATGTTGCCGAACAGCGCGCCTTCACTGACGAAGACGGCGGTGAAGCCGAGGACGAACAGCGCTGAACCGACGACGGCGCGATGGGTGCGATGAGGGGGCGCGGCGACGTGTTCGGCAACCGTGGTCCCGGGCCCGTCGCTGACCGCCGGAGCACCGCCGGTGCGGGTGTCGCCGGCGAGATCCGAGCCGCTCAGCCCGGTCACGTAAGAGAGATAGCCGGGCACCAGCGGCAACACGCAAGGTGAGAGGAACGACACGAGACCGGCAATCAGCGCCACCGGCGTCGCGAGGAGCAGCGAGCCATTGGCCAAGTGTTTGCACGTGCTCGCTGCTCCGGCGACCAGGCTGACGTCGGTCATGTCTGCTCGGCGAGCACGCGGTCGACGACGCTCCTGAGCTGCGTGTAGAGGATTGCGCCGCTGTGCCGGGCGGCGATGCCCCCGTGCCCGTCGAGAACGATCGTCGTTGGTGTCGCGTTGGGCGGAAGGCCGTGGAAGTGCAATCCGACGGTGCCGTCCTCGTCGTACAGGCTGGGGTAGGTGACGTGATGCGTGCGGGCGAAGGTCTGGGCCTGCGCGCGCCCGTCGCGGATGTCGACGCCCAGGAACTCGACGCCCTGCTGCCGGCTTTCGCGATAGACCTGGTCGAGGGCCTGGGCTTCCTCACGACACGGCGCGCAGTCGCTCTGCCAGAAGTTCACGACGACAACGTGACCTCGCCAGGTGGAGAGGTCGAACGCCGCGCCGTCGAGCAGCTCACCGGAGACGCCGTCGACCGTGTGACGGTCGCCCGCGGCGATCCAGCGCAACGATGCGTCGCCCTGCTGGAAACCGTTGCTGCCCGCGACGTCCTGGCTGACGGCGTTCGTACCGGAGCAGCCTGCGGCGAAGACGAGCGCTGCTGCGGCCAGCCCGCGGACGACGAAGCCGGTCATGCCCCACCCACGCGCGAGCGCCCGGCCGCACCGGCCGGCTCGACGTAGTCCACGCGGACGATGCGATCGCCGGCGTAGACGAAGGACGTGATGGAGGCGAGCGCGCACTCGCGTCGGTCCGGGCGATGCCAGAGCCGGCGGCCCTCCACCGCGCGACGGGTCACCCAGATGGGCAGCTGGTGGCTGACGAGGACGGCCTCGCCACCCGCCGCGGCGGCCCGCGCGTCCGCGCAGGCCGCGAGAACTCGCGCCGCGATGTGTTCGTAGGGCTCGCCCCACGACGGGCGGAACGGGTTCCTGACGTGGCGCCAGTTGGCGGGCCGCCGCAGGGCGCCGTCACCGACCCCGAAAGTCTTGCCCTCGAAGACGTTGTCACTCTCGATCAGCCGGTCGTCGGTCTCGACCTGGAGGCCGAACATCGCCGCGATCGGTTCGGCGGTCTGCACCGCTCGTTCGAGCGGCGACGACCGTACGACGCGCACGTCGCGACCGGCGAGAGCGGCCGCGGCGGTCTCGGCCATGTGCTCACCGGCGTCGGACAACCGAAAGCCGGGCAGCTTGCCGTAGAGGACCTTGGTCGGGTTGTGCACCTCGCCGTGCCGGACGAGGTTGACGATTGTCTGCACCTCGGGCGTCTGCACGTCGGGCTGCGTCACGAGTCGGCCACTTCGGCGGCGGCGCGTGCCGCCGGCCCTGCCGCTGCCGCGATCCGATCCAGTGCGGTGTCGTCGTGCGCGGTGCCGACGAACCACGCTTCGAACGCCGACGGCGGCAGGTGGACGCCGCGGTCGAGCATCGCATGGAAGAACGCGGCGTAGCGCGCGGTCGACTGACTTCGCGCGGTGGTGTAGTCGACGACAGCGGTGTCCGTGAAGAAGACGCTGAACAGGTTGCCTGCCGTGTTGAGGCGGTGCTCGACGCCGGCGTCGGCCAAGGCTTCGCAGACGATCGTCGCGACAGCCGACGCCGTCTTGTCCAAGTGGCTGTAGACGTCGTCCGTGCAGAGCCGGAGCTGGGCGAGCCCGGCGGCGACGGCGACGGGATTTCCGGACAGGGTTCCCGCCTGGTAGACCGCGCCGGCCGGTGCGAGCTGGCCCATCACGTCGGCGCGGCCCCCGAAGGCCGCGGCGGGCAGGCCGCCGCTCATGACCTTGCCGAAGGTGAAGAGGTCGGCGTCGACCCCTTCGAGACCGTGCCACCCGCTCGGGCCGACGCGGAAACCGGTCATGACCTCGTCGAGGATGAACAGTGCCCCGTGCTCGCGGGTCACCGCGCGCAGCGCGGCGTTGAAGCCGGGGTGTGGGGGGACGACGCCCATGTTGGCAGCGGCGGCTTCGGTGATGACGCACGCGATGTCAGCGCCATGCCGGTCGAACGCCGCGGTCACAGCCTCCGGGTCGTTGTAGGGCAGCACGATGGTGTCCGCGGCGGTGGCGCCCGTGACGCCGGGAGAGTCCGGCAGCGCGAACGTCGCGAGGCCGCTGCCGGCCGATGCCAGCAGCGCATCGACGTGCCCGTGGTAGCAGCCGGCGAACTTGACGATCTTGCTGCGGCCGGTGACGCCGCGGGCGAGGCGAACGGCGCTCATCGTGGCTTCGGTGCCGGAGTTGACCAGGCGCACCTGATCGACCGGGCCGACCCGGGCGACGATCACCTCCGCCAGCTCGACCTCGCCGGGCGAGGGCGTGCCGAAGGACAACCCCGACGAGGCCGCGCGCCGGACGGCGTCGACGACCGCCGGGTGGGCATGGCCGAGGATCGTCGGCCCCCACGAACAGACCAGGTCGACGTAGTCGTTGCCATCGACGTCGTAGAGGTAGGCGCCTTCGGCGCGGACCATGAAGCGGGGGGTGCCGCCGACGGCGCCGAACGCCCGGACCGGAGAGTTGACGCCGCCCGGTGTCACCCGCTGCGCGCGGGTGAACCATTCCTGGGAGACGTCGTCCTCGGCCACTGCGTCATCCTCCCAAGCGCGGGGGCACCAGACTGAGGGCAGGGCAGGAGGTCACCATGGCTGGAGTGCTGAGCGACGACGAGGTTGCGGCCTGGCTCGCCACTCACACGGACTGGCGGCGCGAGGGCAACGAGATCAGGCGCAGCGTCGAGTGCGCGTCGTTCTCGACGGCGATCGACCTGGTCACGCGGATCGCGGCGGTGGCCGAGGAGCGCGACCATCACCCGGACATCGACATCCGCTGGCGCACGCTGCACCTCGCCCTGTCCACGCACAGCGCGGGTGGCCTGACGCGAAAGGACCTGGAGCTGGCCGAGACGATCGATGGGCTCGTGGCCAGCTGACCTGTCCGTGGGAGAAGATCACCGTATGGCTGACTTCGGCATCGATGTCGACCCGGGCGAGGTCGGGTTCGACGAGCAACGACTGCAGCGCATCGACACCCACTTCCGGCGTTATGTCGACGACGGGCGGCTGGCCGGCTGGCAGGTGATGGTGAGCCGGCGCGGGCGCGTCGCTCATCTGTCGTCGTACGGGCTGGCGGACAAAGAGGAACAGCGACCGGTCGAGACCGACACGATCTGGCGCATCTACTCGATGACGAAGCCCGTCACGTCGGTGGCCGCGATGATGCTCTGGGAGCAGGGCCTGCTGGAGCTGAACGACCCGATCAGCCGGTGGCTGCCGGAGTTTGCCGACATGCGGGTCTACGTCGGCGGGTCGGCGGCCAAGCCGACGACGGTGCCGGCGACGGAGCCGGTCCGGGTCTGGCACCTGCTCACCCACACGGCCGGGCTCACCTACGGCTTCCACCGGGTGCACGTCACTGACGAGATCTACCGCAACGCGGGCTTCGAGTTCGGCAACCCCCGTGGTTTCGACCTGGCGAAATGCGTCGAAGCCTGGGCGCAGCTACCGCTGGCGTTCGAGCCAGGTAGCGAATGGCTCTACTCGGTCGCGACCGACGTGCTCGGGCGTCTGGTCGAGGTGGTGTCGGGACAGCCGCTCGACCGGTTCTTCGCCGACAACATCTGCACGCCGCTCGGGATGACGGACACCGGGTTCTGGGTCGAGCCGGAGCAGCAACATCGACTCGCCGCGCTCTACGCGCTGCCGGCCGGCGGGCGGGAGTCGGTGCGCTACGACCCGCTGGGCGACGTCATCAAGCGGCAGCCACAGTGGTTCTCCGGCGGCGGCGGACTGGCCAGCACGACGCGGGACTACACGCGCTTCACGTGGATGCTGCTCAACGGCGGCGAGTACGACGGCGCCCGACTGCTGTCACCGCGGACCGTGCGATACATGACCCGCAACCACCTGCCGGGCAATGCCGACCTGCAGCACTACGGCCGGCCGTTGTTCGCCGAGACCCGCTACGACGGGGTCGGCTTCGGGCTCGGCTACGCCAACGTCTTGGATCCGGCCGCGACGAAGGTCGCGGGCAACCCGGGTGAGTTCAACTGGGGCGGTCTTGCCAGCACCGGCTTCTGGGTGGACCCGGTCGACGATGTCACTGCGGTGTTCATGACCCAGCTCATGCCGTCGAGCACCTACCCGTTGCGTCCGCAACTGCGGCAGCTGGTCTACCAAGCCCTCGTCGACTAGCCGCTAGAGGCGAGCGGCGAGCTCGGCGGCCCAGTAGGTGAGGACGATGTCCGCGCCGGCCCGCCGGATGGACGTGAGCAGCTCGTGGATCGCACGGTCGCGGTCGAGCCAACCGTTGGCCGCCGCGGCCTCGACCATCGCGTATTCGCCGGACACGCTGTAGGCCGCCACCGGGACGCCGACCGTGTCGGCGATGCGGCGCACGACGTCGAGGTAGCCGACGGCCGGCTTGACCATGACCATGTCGGCGCCCTCGGCCACGTCCAGCAGCGCCTCACGCACCGCCTCGTCGGATGAACGCGCCGGGTCCTGCTGGTAGCCGGCCCGGTCGCCGAACTGCGGTGCGCACTCGGCGGCCTCGCGGAACGGCCCGTACATCGCGCTCGCGAACTTCGCCGAGTAGGCCAGGATCGCGACATCCGTATGACCCGCCCCGTCCAACGCTCCCCGGATCGCGGCGACCTGCCCGTCCATCATCCCGCTCGGGCCGACCACGTGCACGCCCGCCGCGGCCTGCGCGAGAGCGATCGACGCGTAGCGCTCCAAGGTCTTGTCGTTGTCGACCTCACCCGACGACGTCAGCACACCGCAGTGACCGTGGTCGGTGTATTCGTCGAGGCACAGGTCGGCCATGACGACCGTCGCGTCTCCCACCTCGGCCACGACTTCGCGCAACGCGTGTTGGACGATTCCGTCCGGGTCGTCGGCGGCCGACCCGTGCGCATCCTTCACCGCCGGGATGCCGAACAGAATCACGCCGCCCACGCCGGCCTCGACAGCCTCGACCACCGCCTTGCGCAGCGACTCGCGGGTGTGCTGCACCACTCCCGGCATCGAGGAGATCGGCAGCGGGTCGGTGATGCCTTCCTTGACGAACAGCGGCAGCACGAGGTCCGACGGGGCGAGCGGCGACGGGGCGACCAGCCGGCGCATGGCCGCCGTACGACGCAGCCGGCGCGGCCGCGTGGACGGGAAGGATGCGCCGGGCTCGGTCACTTCGACTTCTTCAGCCTGGTTGCCGCCTTCGCACGGTTGGCCTTGCCGGGCGGCAGCGTCTCGTCGGCCTCACGACGGCTGCGACCGAACTCGGCGAGTGCCTCCGCGAGCAACGACGCGGACGGCTTGGGCGCGAGGACGTCCACCCGCAGTCCGAGCTCCTCGGCGGTCTTGGCCGTCTGCGGACCGATCACCGCGATGACCGACGACGCATGCGGCTTGCCTGCGATGCCGACGAGGTTGCGCACCGTGGACGACGATGTGAAGAGCACCGCATCGAAGCCGCCGGTCTTGATGGCCTCGCGGATGTCAGCCGGCGGCGGCGCGGCACGCACCGTGCGGTAGGCCGTGACGTCGTCGACCTGCCAGCCGCGTTCGACGAGCCCCGCCACCAACGTCTCCGTGGCGATGTCGGCACGCGGCAGGAACACCCGGTCGAGTGCGTCGAAGACGTCGTCGTACGCCGGCCAGTCGGCCAGCAGCCCGTCACTGGACTGCTCGCCGCTCGGCACCAGCTCGGGCGTGATGCCCCAGGCCCGCACCGCGTCGGCGGTCTGCTCGCCGACGCACGCGACCTTGACGCCGGCGAGCGCTCGCGCGTCGAGCCCGAGCTCCTCGATCTTCTCGCGGACGGCGCGAACCGCGTTGACCGAGGTGAACGCGATCCAGGCGTAGCGACCGCTGACCAGCCCGCGAATGGCACGGTCCATCGCCTGCGGTGTCCGTGGCGGCTCGACCGCGATCGTCGGCACCTCGACCGGCACGGCGCCGTAGGAAATGAGCTGGTCGGAGAGGGCGGCTGCCTGCTCCTTCGTGCGTGGCACCAGCACCTTCCAGCCGAACAACGGCTTGGTCTCCCACCACGACAGCTTGTCGCGCAGTCGCACGACATCACCGACGACCGCCACCCCCGGCGCGCCAACCCCGGCAGCGTCTCGCTCCACGTTGTCGAGCGTCGACACGACCGTGTGCTGCTGGCGCGTCGTGCCGTCGGCGGTCAGGGCGATCTGTGTCTCCGGCTTGCGCCCGTGCTCGTTGAGAGCCCCCGCGACCTTGCCGATCGACCGCACACAGTTGAGCAGCACCAACGTTCCCGGCGTCGAGGCCAGCGTCGCCCAGTCCGGCTCGGGTGCATCGGGGCCGACATCGACGATGTGGACCGCGTGCGTCTTCTTGTCGGTGACCGGGATGCCGGCGTAGGTCGCCACCGCCGTCGCCGACGTCACGCCCGGCACGAGCTCGAACGGCACCTTCGACCGCGCGCAGGCCTCCGCCTCCTCGGCCAGGCCACCGAGCAGCGACGGGTCGCCGTCGAGCAGGCTGACGACGCGGCGGCCCTCCTTCGCAGCAGTCACGACAGCCCGCGCGCGTTCCGCGTGGTCGAACCCCGCGGCGTCGACGACCTCGACATCGTCACGGCAATGGGTGAGGAGCTGGTCGCGAGCGATCCGGTCGATGACGACGACGTCGGCGTCAGCCAGTGCCTCTGCCGCGCGCAAGGTGAGCAGCCCCGGATCGCCTGGGCCCCCGCCCACGATCGTCACGAGCCCGAGCTTCTTCTTCGTGCGTGAGGTGGTCACGGGTTCTCCCCGATCAGGTCTGCCGCGCCTTCTTCGATCAGCTGCGCGGCCAGACGACGGCCGAGTCCCTCGCTGTCGGCGAGGGGCCCGGTTGCGGACAAACGGATTGCGTGGGAGCCGTCGACAGATGCAACGGTCCCCCGCAGGTAGAGCTCGTCGTCCCCGGCTTCACCGAGGGCGACGTCTGCCAGTGCCCCGACGGGGGCAGAGCAGCCGGCTTCCAGTGCTGCGAGGAGTGACCGCTCCGCCGTGACGGCGGCTCGGGTCGCAGCATCGTCGAGCAGGTCGTTGAGCAGCGCGGCTAGCGCCTCGTCGGTGCTGCGGCACTCGACGGCCAGCGCGCCCTGCCCGGGGGCGGGCAGCACCAGGCCGGGGTCGAGCACCTCGGCGGCTTCGTCGAGGCGTCCGAGCCGGGCCAGTCCGGCGGCGGCGAGCACGACGGCGTCGAGCTCGCCGTCGGCGACCTTGCGCAGCCGGGTGTCGACGTTGCCGCGCACACCGACGACGTCAAGACCGAGACCCAGACCGCGCAGCTGCGCGGCTCTGCGCGGTGAGCCCGTGCCGACGCGGGCGCCGACCGCGAGCTCGGTCAGCCGCAGCCGCTCACGTGACACGAGGGCGTCGCGCGGGTCAGCCCGCTCGGGGATCGCGGCGGTCACCAAGCCGTCAGCCGGCTTGGTCGGCAGATCCTTCAGGGAGTGCACGGCAAGGTCGACGTCGCCGGCGAGGAGCTGGCTGCGCAGCTCGGCCGCAAAGACCCCGGTGCCGCCGAGCTGGGTCAAGGGCCCGGGCGAGCGGTCACCCGTCGTGACGACCTCGACGAGCTCGACGTCATGCCCATCCCCGCGCAGCGCGTCCGCGACCGCGCCGGCCTGCGCCATCGCGAGGGCCGACCGGCGGGTCCCGAGCCGCAGCGTGCCGGCCACGACGGCACTCATCGGTCGTCCTCCACCGCGACGTCGGCGCGGGCGACTGCATCGGTCGCGGCCGGGTCGAGTGCGAAGAGCTCACGCAACAGATCGGCGTAGGAGTCGCCGCCCGGTGAGCCGGCGAGCTCCTTTACGCGAACGGTCGGCGTGTGCAGCAGCTTGTCCACGACACGAGCAACCGCGGCGGTGACTTCCCGAGTCGTGCGCTCGTCGAGCTCGGGCACCCGAGCCGCAAGACGTGCGATCTCGGCATCGACGACCTGTTGCGCGCGGGCGCGCAGGGCAGCAACGGTCGGGGCGACGCGTTCGGAGCGCTGACGCGTGAGGAACATCGCCACCTCGTCGGTGACGATGCGTCGCGACGACTCGACGTCGGCGGCGACCTCGTCGTCCTCCAGCACCGAGCGCAGCGAGTCGAGATCGACGAGCGTGACGCCGGGCAGGGCGCGTACTTCTGGCTCGACGTCGCGCGGCAGCGCGAGGTCGAGCACGAAAAGCGGGCGGTGCGGTCGCTGGGCCATCGCGGCGGACACGACCTCGGCCGGGACGACCGTGCCCACGGCGCCGGTGCACGACACCAGCACGTCGGCGTCGGCGAGATGGTCGCGCAGCTCCGACGGCGCGGCCGCGCGACCGTCCAGGGCATTTGCCAGCCGCTCCGCCTTGCCGGGCGTGCGGTTGACGATCGTCAGGGCACCGATGCCACGCCGGCGCAGCGTGGTGCCGGCCAGGGCGCTCATCGAGCCCGCTCCGACGAGTAGGGCGGATCGGCCCGCCAGCGGGCCGACGGTCTCGGCAGCGAGGTCGAGCCCGACCGACACCAGCGACCTGCCGGCACGATCGATGCCGGTCTCGGTGTGCACCCGCTTGCCCGCATGAAGCGCGTGGTCGACGAGCATGCCGATCGACCGGCCGACGGTCGCCTCCTCGCGGGCCGCCTGCAACGCGGCCCGCAGCTGGCCGAGGATCTGCTGCTCGCCGACGACCATGGAGTCCAGACCGCTCGCAACGGCAAACAGGTGCTGCACCGCCCGGTCCTCGTAGTGCACGTAGAGATGCTCGGTGAGCTCGTCGAGCCCGACGCCGGTGCGCTCCACCAGACGTTCGGTGAGCTCCTGTACGCCGCCGTGAAACTTGCTGACGTCGGCATAGACCTCGAGCCGGTTACAGGTGGCGAGCACCAGCGCCTCGTCGACATGGTCGCCGGCCACCGTGTCGGCGAGGAGCTTCGTCACGCCGTCGTCAGACAGCGCCGTCCGCTCGAGCAGGTCGACCGACGCCGATCGGTGCGACAGACCGACGACCAGGATGCTCACGACGCCACCACCGAGCTGCGCACGCCGTCGGGCACGGCCGCACCCGGCTCACCGGCGGCACCGGACGACTTGCGCTGCTCGTGGAAGGCCAGGATCTGCAGCTCGATCGACAGGTCGACCTTGCGTACGTCGACCGCCGCGGGCACGGACAGCACGGTGGGGGCGAAGTTCAGCACGCTGGTCACGCCGCAGGCGACCAGACGGTCGCACACCTCTTGCGCTGCCGAGGCCGGTGTGGCGATGACGCCGATCGAGACCTCATGCTCCTTGACGGCGGACTCCAGCTCGTCGAGGTGGACGATCTCGATGCCGGCGACCCGTTCGCCGGAGCGCCGCGGGTCGGCGTCCACGAGGGCGGCGATCTGGAAACCGCGGGTGGCGAAGCCTGCGTAGTTGGCCAGCGCATGACCGAGGTTGCCGACACCGATGATGGCGACGCGGTAGTGCTGGTTGAGGCCGAGCGCCCGCGAGATCTGGTAGACGAGGTACTCGACGTCGTACCCGACTCCGCGGGTGCCGTAGGAGCCCAGATGGGACAGGTCCTTGCGAAGCTTGGCGGATCCGACGCCCGCGGCGGAGGCGAGCGACTCGGACGAGATCGTGGACTCGCCGGACTCCGCGAGGCCGGTCAGCACGCGCAGGTAGACAGGCAGCCGCGCGACGGTCGCGTCGGGGATGTTCTCGCGCCGGCCGTCCCG
>JAVEEE010000387.1 GCA_030840615.1 Frankiaceae bacterium
CGCGGGTGCGAAGGCAGCGGCGGATCGCGGGTTGAACTGGTTGCGTCACGCGCGCAACGGCGACGGCGGTTACGGCTCACCCAGCAACGCCAACTCGACGGCACTCGCGGTCGAAGCGCTGATCGCAGGACACCTACGGGCCGCGTCCGGACTGCACTGGCTGCGCTCGCATCAGGTCGGCTGCAACGGACCACAGGCGCGCCGTGGCGCAGTGAAGTTCCACGACACGTACGACGGAAGTGCTCTGCTGGCCACCAGTCAGGCCGCTGCGGCGTTGGCCCGCACACCGCTGGCATGGATCGACGGCGACGGTGCACGCGACCGCGCGCCCGTGCTCGACTGCTCGACGAACGGCTGAGCGATGCCGCGCCGCCGAGTCGCCGCATTGCTGACGGGTGCTGTCGCTGTCGCGACATTGCTCGTCGGCGCTGCGGCGCCGGCGGTGTCGGCAGCACAAGGCTCCGCGCACACGATCTGCGTTGCACTCGTCGTCGACTTCGATCCGCTGGGCGGCGGTGTGCAAAGCACCTGCGCGCGCATCCAACAGGGCAAGACCGGCTATGACGTTCTGTCCGCGGCCGGTCACACGTTCTCGATCTGCAGCAACGGTGTGCTCGGAAGCATCGACGGCAAACCGGCAGACGGCTGCGCCCAGAAGAACGACGAGCAGCATTTCTGGTCCTACTGGCATCGAAGGCCCGGCTCGAGCCGGTGGAACTACAGCACCGAGGGCGGCGGCACCTACGAGCCGCCCGCCGAGTCGACCGAGGGCTGGCGGTGGACGAAGTCACCGCCGCCGGACGTCGCCTACTCGAGCATCTGCAAGACGGCGCCTTCACCACATGCCTCGACACCGGCGCCCTCGGGATCCGCTGCCGGCTCCGTGCACAGCGCCACGCCGCCTGCGGCGCACGTCTCGGCATTGCCGAGCACCCCAGCGCCCGAGCCAACCGCGCGGACGACCCGGACGTCGACGACCGGTCACGGGCCGCCCGCGCCGCGCACCTCAGCACCCACCTCGACGCCCGAAGCCGCCACCGCAACCTCTGCCGCGGACCTCGCCGGCGACGACCGGGGCGGTGGGGAGGACAAGGGCGGCGGCCCGCCGGGCGCACTCATCGCCGGCATCGCCGTGGTCGTCGGTCTCGCCGGCGCCGCGGGCTGGCGGGCACGGCGTAGTCGAGGTGCCGGATGACACGGCTCCCGCGGGCACTGCACCCGGCCGCGTGGTGGGGATGGGCGACGGCGCTCGCCGTCGCCGCGAGTCGCACCACCAACCCGCTGCTGCTCGGGCTGATCGTCAGCGTCACCGCCTACGTCGCCGTAGCGCGCCGCCCGGCCACCCCGTGGAGCCGCTCCTACGTCGTGTTCCTCCGGATCGGACTGGCTGCGATCGCCATCCGCGTCACCCTGTTCACCTTGCTCGGCACCGTGCCGGGCACCCACATCCTCGTGACGCTGCCCGAGGTGCCACTGCCGAGCTGGATGGCCGGTGTCCGGCTCGGCGGTCCGGTGTCACTCGAGGGCGTGCTCGCTGCGCTCTACGACGGGTTGCGGCTGGCCGTGATCCTCGTGTGTGTCGGCGCCGCCAACACCTTGACCAGCCCGCGCCGGCTGCTGAAGTCGCTGCCCAGCGCGTTGCAGGAGGCAGGCGTGGCAGCAACGGTCGCTCTCGCGTTCGCGCCGCAGGCCGTCATGTCGGTCGGGCGGCTGCGCTCAGCCCGTCGGCTCCGCGGCCGCCCGGACACGGGCCTGCGCAGCCTCCGTGGTCTCGCCGTACCCGTGCTCGAAGGAGCGCTCGACCGGTCGGTCGATCTCGCGGCCGCCATGGACGCGCGGGGATTCGGCAGGCGCGGTCCGACCCCCCGCCGCGTCCGCCGTGCCACCGCGGCGCTGCTGCTCGGCGGGCTCGTCGCGATTCTCGCGAGCAGCTACGCGCTGATCGACGACTCGGCGCCGGACGTCCTCGGTTTCCCGCTGCTGCTCGCCGGCGGTGTCCTGGCGGGCACCGGCTTCGCGCTCGGTGCGCGCACCGGCGGCCGGTCGCGATATCGCCCGGACCCCTGGGGCGCCGCCGAATGGCTCGTCGTCGGCTGCGGCGTCGTCGCCGCCATCTGCGTCTCGGTCGCACCATCGGGCGATGTCTTCACGGCGACCTCGCCGCCGACCGCCCCCACGCTGCCGCTGCTGCCACTCGCCGGGTTCATGGTGGCGCTGTTGCCGGCGTGGCTCGCTCCACCCCTGCCCCGTCCGCGTGGCAGCACGACGACGCCGCCGACCGTGCCGGTCCGCGAACGCTGGATGCCCGCCGATGACTGGGTCACCAACCGATGATCCGGTTCGAGGCTGTCTCGGTCACCTATCCCGACGCGACCCGGCCGGTGTTGCGTGACGTCGAGCTGGACATTCCCGAGGGCGAGCTGTGCCTGGTGGTCGGCCGGACCGGCTCGGGCAAGTCGACGCTGCTGCGATGCATCAACGGCCTGGTGCCGCACTTCACCGGCGGTCGGCTCACCGGCCGGGTCAGCGTCGACGGTCGCGACACTCGCGTGTTTCCGCCCCGCGAGCTCGCCGACACGGTCGGGTTCGTCGGACAGGATCCGCTGACCGGCTTCGTCACCGACATCGTCGAAGACGAGCTGGCCTACGGCATGGAGTCGCTCGGCGTCGCGCCTCACGTCATGCGCCGGCGGGTCGAGGAAACGCTTGACCTGCTCGGGCTCGCCGACGTCCGGGACCGGCCGTTGCTGTCGTTGTCGGCGGGACAGCAGCAACGCGTCGCGATCGGGTCGGTGCTCACGGTCCATCCACGCGTACTCGTCCTCGACGAACCGACCTCCGCGCTCGACCCTGCCGCGGCGGAGGACGTGCTCTCCGCCCTGACACGACTCGTGCACGACCTCGGCATGACGGTCGTGCTCGCAGAACACCGGCTGGAACGCGTCGTGCAATACGCCGACCGCGTTGTTTTCGTGCCGGGCCAGGGCCGACCGATCGAGTCGGGGCCGCCGGCCGAGCTGCTCGCCCACACACCGGTCGCCCCGCCCGTCGTCGAGCTCGGACGCCTCGCCGGGTGGTCACCGTTGCCGTTGTCGGTGCGCGACGCGCGACGCGCTGCCGGGCCGCTGCGCGCCCGACTGGCCGGCGCCACCCCACCGACGCGCAGCAGCGGCAGGCGTTCGTCGGTCGCCGAGATGCGCGGTGTCACCGCGGCCTACGGCGACGTGCTCGCGTTGCGCGGAGTCGACCTGACCGTTCACCGCGGCGAGGTCCTTGCGGTGATGGGGCGCAACGGCGCCGGCAAGTCCACGCTGTTGTCGGTGCTCGCGGGGCTGCGGCAACCGTCTGCCGGAGTCGTGTCCGTCGTAGGTGCGCCGACCCACGACCGGCCGGCGCGTGACGTCATCCGCCGGGTCGGGCTCGTCCCGCACGAGCCGACGGACCTGTTGTGGGCGCAGAGCGTCGACGTCGAGTGCGCCGAGGCCGACAAGGACGCGCGGGTCGAGAGCGGCCGGACCCGTCGGGTCCTCGCGGAGCTGGCGCCGGAGGTCGACGGCGACATGCATCCGCGTGACCTGTCCGAGGGACAGCGACTCTCCCTCGCGCTCGCCATCGTGCTCGCGAGCGCGCCGCCGCTGGTGCTCCTCGACGAGCCGACGCGTGGCCTGGACTATCCGGCCAAGCACCGGCTGGTGGGCATCCTGCGCGACCTGACGTCGCGCGACCACGGCGTCGTGCTCGCCACTCACGACGTCGAGCTCGCCGCCGAGCTCGCTGACCGGATCGTCGTCATGGCGGAAGGCGAGGTGGTGGCGGACGGTCCCGCAGGCGAGGTCGCCGTCGCCTCGCCGGTCTTCGCACCGCAGGTCGCGAAGGTGCTGGCTCCACTGCCCTGGCTGACCGTCGGCGAAGTCGCGGCGGCGATCGCGGGATGAGCAGCGCACCGGCTCTCGCTCCCACTCCGAAGCTGGCCATCGTGCGGCTGCGGCCGCGGTCGCTGGGGGCGCTCGTCGTCGCGTCGGCCGTGGGTCTGGCGGCGTTCTTCTGGCCGCTGCTCGACCCGGCCTTCCTGGGCTCGCACAGCAGCGATGCGCCGTGGGTGTTCGTCGCGCTGCTGCCGTTGTGCCTGGCGATCGTGTTCGCCGAGCTGTCCGACGGTGGCTTCGACGCGAAGTCGGTCGCCGTGCTCGGCATCCTCGCCGGCATCGACGCGGCGCTTCGGCCGCTGTCCGGGGGCGGCACCGGCTTCACCTTCGTCTACCTGCTGCTGATCTGCGGCGGACGCGTGTTCGGGCGTGGCTTCGGGTTCGCCCTCGGCGCGCTGTCGTTGTTCACCTCGGCGCTGCTCACGGCCGGCGTCGGGCCGTGGTTGCCGTTCCAGATGATCGCGGCGGGCTGGGTCGGTCTCGGCGCCGCGTGTCTGCCGCGGGTCCGCGGCCGCGTCGAGATCGTGATGCTGGCGGCGTACGGCGTCGTGTCCGCGTTGCTCTACGGCGCGCTGCTCAACCTGTCGTTCTGGCCGTTCGCGCGTTACTACCCGGACCAGATCGCGTTTCGGCCCGACGGTTCGGTCGCGACCAACCTGCTGCACTGGTGGCGGTTCGACCTCACGACGTCGCTCGGGTTCGACATCCCGGCCGCGGTCGGCAACCTCGTGCTGGTCCTCGCGCTCGGCCGGCCGGTGCTGGCCGCGTTGCGGCGGGTCGCCCGCCGAGCTGCGTTCGACGCGCCGGTGGAGATGACCGACGGCTGACACCGAGAGCCCGATGCTTGGCGCATGGGACATCACCTGCTCCACCTCGACATCTCGCTGACCGAGAAGATCGTGCGCACCATCGCGGTCTACTTGGCTCTCGCCGTCCTCATCCGACTCGCCGGCAAACGTGACCTTGCCCAGCTGAACAGCTTCGACCTCGTCGTCATGCTGCTGCTGTCCAACGTCGTGCAGAACGCCGTCATCGGCCCGGACAACTCCCTGCTCGGTGGTCTCGCGGGCGCGGCCGTCCTCGTCGCGATCAACGCGCTCGTCGTCCGGGCGTCCGCGGCGAGCCCGCCGCTCGCACGAATCTTCGAAGGCAGCGAGACCGTGCTGGTCGACGACGGCCACTACGACGACAGGGCGCTGCGCCGTGAAGGGGTGCGCCGCGCCGACCTCGAGGCCGGGTTGCGGCGCCAGGGCGCGGGCGACGTGAGCGAGGTGCAACGCGCGACGTTGGGAACCGGCGGCGCGGTGGTCGTCACCCTCAAACCCGAGGCGGCGGCTGCGACCAAGGCGGATGTGGCCGCCATCGCCGCGGCACTCAACCGGCTCGAGCAGAAGCTGAAATAGCGGCCGCTACCCGCTCTGCCACGACGTCGGGCGGCAGCGCGTCGACGTCGACCACGAGCGAGGCGACCGACTGGTAGAGGTCGGCGCGCCCGGCGTAGAGGGCAGCGAGGTCGGCGTACGGATCCTTGCCCAGCCATGGCCGGTCGGTGCCCTGCACCCGGTGGGCAAGGGTCTCGATGGTGGCCCGGAGCCACACGACGAAGCCGCCAGCCTGCAGCCGCTGCCGGTCGAGCGGGTCGCGCACGACGCCACCGGCCACGCCGGCGATCAGCGGCCCGCCCTCGGTCAGGGCCACCGTCAACGCGGCCGACTCGGCCCGGCGCAGCGGTGCCTCACCTTCTTCTTCCTGCAACTGACGGGTGTCCTTGCCGACCGCGCGCCGCAGCAGGTCGTCGTTGTCGTAATAGGGCCAGCCCATCAGCCCGGACAACGCGTGGCCGACGGTCGTCTTGCCGGCGCCCATCATGCCGATGAGCAGGATCCGGTCGGGCGTCACCGGACGTGCGACGCGACGAAGGGAGGCTTGACGACCCGCATCACCGAAGGACGGCCGCGCACGTCGACGGTGACCTCGTCGCCCTCGCTCACCGACCGGTCGAGCAATGCCAACCCGATGCCTGCCTTGAGCGTCGGCGAGAAGGTTCCGCTGGTCACCTCACCGACGCCGTCACCGGCCACCGATCGCACGCGCATGTGCGGGCGCGGGATGCCGCGGTCCTCCGACCGCACCCCCCACAGCAGCCGCCGGGCCCCCTGCTCCCGTTCGCGCGTCAGCACCTCACGACCCCAGAACGCCGGCTTCGACCAGCCGACCGCCCAGCCACAGCGGGCCTGCACCGGTGTGATGTCGAGAGAGAGATCCTGGCCGTGCAACGGGTAACCCATCTCGGTGCGCAACGTGTCACGGGCGCCGAGACCGCACGGCCGGCCCCCCAACGGCGCGATCGCTTCGGCGATGTCATCCCAGCGGGCGGCGGCGGCGGCCGCCGGCACCACCAGCTCGTAGCCGTGCTCGCCGGTGTAGCCGGTGCGGCAGACGACGACGTCCTGGTCCTGCACGAAAGACATGTAGTCGAGGTCGGCCTTGAGCCCGACCGCACTCAGGACATCGGGTGACCGTGGACCCTGTACGGCGATGATCGCGAAGGCCTCGTGCCGGTCGTCGATGGTGATGCCGTCGGGTGCGGCAACGCGCAGGCGTCGGACGACCTCCGGGGTGTTCGCGGCGTTGGGCACGAGATGCATGTCCTCAACGCTTCCGTGGTAGACGATCAGGTCGTCGACGACTCCGCCGGTGGCGTCGTCACAACACAAGGTGTATTGCGCCTGGCCAGGGCCGATCCGGTCGAGGTCGTTGGTGAAGCACGAGTTGATGAAGGCCTTCGCGCCCGGACCGGTGACCTCCACATTGCCGAGATGGCTGACGTCGAAGACGCCCACGGACTCCCGGACCGCGGTGTGCTCCTCGACGACGCCGGTGTACTGGATGGGCATCGACCAGCCACCGAACTCGGCCATCCGGGCGCCCAGGGCCACATGCCGGTCGTGCAGCGGCGATTGACGCAGTCCGGCGGTCACGGCTCGGCACGCTATCGGAGGCAATAGCATCGGCGCCCATGACTGCCCTGTCGCTCACGAAGACCAAGCTCTCCGACGTCAAGGCCGACGCGATCATCGTCGGTGTCACCAGTGGTCGAGGCGGCCCGTTCCTCGTCCCCGGGTCCGAGGACGTCGACAAGAAGTTCAAGAAGCAGCTGGCAACGGCGCTCGCGGGGCTGGGGGCGACCGGCAAGCTGGGCGAGGTCACCAAGATGGCGACCCTCGGCGCCACGGCGGCCCCGACGCTGGTGGCGGTCGGCCTCGGCCCGGCCCCGGCCAAGGGCGCCCGCCACGAGAGGGAGACGCTGCGTCGAGCCGTCGGCACGGGGGTCCGTGCCCTCGCGGGCTCCGGGCGGGTGGCGACCGGCCTGGCTGCGGCGAACGGTGCCGCCGACGTGGACGACCTGCGCGCGGTGAGCGAGGGCGCGCTGCTGGGTGGCTACGCCTTCACGCGCTACCGGAGCGCCGCGTCGGCAAAGACCACCAAGAAGGCTGTCGGGACGGTGCTCGTCGTCGTACCCAACGACCGGGACAAGCCGGCCCGCGCGGTCGCCGACCGGGCGGCCGTCATCGGTGACGCTGTCTCGCTGTGTCGCGACCTGGTCAACACACCCCCCGCCGACCTGCATCCGGCCGAGTTCGCCCAGGCCGCGGTCGACGCGTGCGGCGCGGTCGGCTGCGACGTGGAAGTCCTCGACGAGAAGGCGCTCGCCGACGGCGGCTACGGCGGCATCCTCGGTGTGGGTGCCGGGTCCGTGCATCCGCCCCGGCTGGTGCGCATCGCCTACAGCTCGGGCCGCAAGTCACGCGCCACCGTGCACCTCGTCGGAAAGGGCATCACCTTCGACTCCGGCGGCCTGTCGCTCAAGCCGGCCGCAGCGATGGAGTGGATGAAGTCGGACATGGGCGGCGCCGCCGCGGTCATCGCGACCCTGCGCGCCGTGGCACAGCTCAAGCCGGACGTCGACGTCGTCGGCTGGGTGCCGACCGCGGAGAACATGCCGAGTGGTCACGCGATCCGCCCTTCGGACGTGCTCACGATGCGCGGCGGCAAGACCGTCGAGGTGCTCAACACCGACGCGGAGGGGCGGTTGATCCTCGCGGACGCGCTGGTCCGCGCCGGCGAGGAGAAGCCCGACTACCTCATCGACATCGCGACGCTCACCGGTGCGCAGCTCGTCGCGCTCGGCGCGCACGTCTACGCGGTGATGGCCAACAACGACGAGCTGCGCACCGAGCTGGTCGCGTCGGCCACGAGCGCCGGCGAGCAGGCCTGGCCGATGCCGCTGCCGCCGGAGCTCCGCAAGTCGCTGGACTCGGAGGTCGCCGACATCTCCAACATCGGGGATCGCAACGGCGGGATGCTCACCGCGGGGCTGTTCCTCAAGGAGTTCGTCGCCGACGGGGTCAAATGGGCCCATCTCGACATCGCCGGCCCGAGCTACAACCAGGGCGAGCCGCACGGCTACACCCCGAAGGGCGGCACCGGGGTGCCGATCCGCACCCTGGTGGAGTTCGTGGAGCGCCTCGCCCAGAGCCACCCATAGGGACCATTGAGACGGCGCGGGCGCGCGTCGACGTATAGCCCATGCTGTCCCACTGGTCCGCGGCCGCGCTCGCCAAGACGAAGGTCACGGCACTCATCGCGACCTCGCTGGCCGCGGGCGGTGTCGGTGGTGCGGTGGCGCTGAGCCACATGGCACCGACCACCCACGTGATCACGCGCAGCGCCGCCTCGACGAGCGTCGATCCCGAGACGGCGGACAGCCAGGACCCCGAGACCGTCGATGCCACGACGGGCGAACCCCAAACCGACGAGTCACAACCCGACGAGTCACAACCCGACGAGACACAACCCGACGAGAGCGGGTCCGGCGAGAGCGGGTCCGGCGGCCCCGCGGACTACACCCTTCCCCCCTGCCCGAGCGACGTCCGCAACCACGGCGACTACGTGTCATCGGTCGCGCAGTCGGCGCCCAAGGGCAAGGGCGCCCGGCATGGACACTGGGTGTCGCAGGCGGCGCACAGCGACTGTGGCAAGGCCGGCACCGACGCGGGCGCCGGTGATCCGGAGTCCGGTGACGCGTCGACCGGCGGCAGCCACCCGCCCAAAGCCGGCAAGGTCCACCACGGCAAGGCGCCCCACCACGTCGTACCGGAGCCGGATGGATCCGGCCCCGACGACTCGGCAGCGGTCGCGCCGACGTCCGGTGCGGGCCATCGCGGTGGCCACGCAGCGGGGCATGGCCCCTCCGGTCACTGACCCGCGCGCGGTCGCGCAGTGTGAGAATGGACGTGACAACGACGTCGTCTCGCCGCGAGGAGCCGTTCCGTGGCCGAAAGCCAGTCCGCCGATCTCGTGATCCTCGGTGCCGGTAGCGGGGGCTATGCCTGCGCGCTGCGCGCCGCCGAGCTCGGGCTGTCCGTGCTGATGGTCGAGCGCGACAAGGTGGGTGGCACCTGCCTGCACCGCGGCTGCATCCCCACCAAGGCTCTGCTGCACGCAGCAGAGGTGGCCGACGCGGCCCGCGAGGGCGAGAAGGTCGGGGTCCGTTCCTCGGTCGAGGGCATCGACATGAAAGCGGTCAACTCCTACAAGGACGGCGTCGTCGGGCGACTGTTCAAGGGCCTCACCGGGCTGGTCAAGAGCCGGAAGATCACGGTGGTCGAGGGTGCCGGCAAGCTGGTCGCCCCCAACGCCGTCGAGGTCGAAGGCACCCGCTACGAGGCCACCAAGGCCGTCGTCCTGGCGACCGGCTCCTACTCGCGGTCGCTGCCCGGTCTCGAGATCGACGGCGAGCGGGTCATCACCAGCGAGCAGGCGCTGCGACTCGACCGGGTGCCCGCCTCCGTCGTCGTGCTCGGTGGCGGCGTGATCGGGGTCGAGTTCGCGAGCGTGTGGCGGTCGTTCGGAGCCGACGTCACCGTCGTCGAGGCGCTGCCGCACCTGCTGCCGCTCGAGGAGGAGTCGAGCTCCAAGCTGTTGGAGCGCGCGTTCCGCAAGCGTGGCATCACCTTCTCCCTCGGCAAGAAGTTCAGCGAGGCGAAGACGACGGACTCGGGCGTGACGGTGACACTCGAGGACGGGACGACGTACGACGCGGGGCTGCTGCTCGTCGCTGTCGGTCGCGGCCCGGTCTCGGAAGGCCTCGGCTACGAGGAGGCCGGTCTGGAGATGGAGCGCGGCTTCGTCAAGGTCGACGCGCACTGCCAGACCAACGTGCCCAACGTCTATGCGATCGGTGACTTGCGTCCGGGTCTGCAGCTCGCCCACGTCGGGTTCGCCGAGGGCATCATGGTCGCCGAGCGGGTGGCGGGGCAGAACCCGCCGGCCATCGACTACGACGGGGTGCCGCGCATCACCTACTGCGAGCCCGAAGTTGCGAGCGTCGGCATCACGGCGGCGCAGGCCAAGGAGCGCGGGCACGACGTGGTCGAGTTCACCTACGACCTGGCGGGCAACGGCAGGGCCCAGATCCTGCAGACGGCCGGCGCCTGCAAGGTCGTTGCGGTCAAAGACGGTCCGGTCCTCGGCGTACACATGGTTGGTTCACGGGTGGGTGACCTCATCGCGGAGGCGCAGCTCATCACCAACTGGGAGGCGCTGCCCGTCGAGGTCGCCCAGCTGATCCACCCGCACCCGACGTTGTCGGAGTCGGTCGGTGAGGCACATCTCGCGCTGGCGGGTAAGCCGCTGCACGTGCATGGGTAGCAACCAGAAACACTGACCTCTCGCCGGGAAGGAAGACATGTCGGTCTCCGTGACCATGCCGCGCCTCGGCGAAAGCGTCTCCGAGGGCACCGTCACCCGCTGGCTGAAGAAGGAGGGTGACCAGGTCGAGGCAGACGAGCCGCTGCTCGAGGTCTCGACCGACAAGGTCGACACCGAGATCCCCTCCCCCGCCGCCGGCGTGCTGAAGTCCATCAAGGTCGGCGAGGACGAGACGGTCGAGGTCGGCTCCGAGCTCGCCGTCATCGACGACGGTGCCGGTGGTGGTGACGACGCGGAGTCGACCCAGCAGCCGGAGGAGAAGCCGGCGGAAACGGACGACGCGGCCGAGGACGCTGCCCAGGAAGCCGAGGCGCAGGAAGACAGTTCGCAGGGAGACAAGCCGCAGGGAGACAAGCCGCAGGAGCCCAGCGACGACGAGGAGCCGCCGGCCGAGCCGGAGCCCGAGGAGGAGTCAGCCGAGGCTGCGGAGGCGGACTCCGAGTCCGGCGAGGACAAGGGCGAGTCCGCGGCGTCGGCCAAGGAACGCGAGCAGGTAGCCGACGACGAGGCAGCCGACGACGACGACGGCGGCGGCGAGAACGGCAGCGGCCCGTCCTACGTCACACCGCTCGTACGCCGGCTCGCCTCGGAGCACAACGTCGACCTGGCCGACGTTCAGGGCACCGGCGTGGGCGGTCGCATCCGCAAGCAGGACGTCATCGATGCCGCGAAGTCGACTGGTGGCAGGTCGCCGGAGCAGGAGGAGAAGGCCCAGCCGGCCGCGAGCCCGACGCCCAGCGCGAAGCCCGCTGCGGCGAAGTCCGCGTCGCCGACCTCGACGACGACCACCGAGCCGGACACCAGCGTGCGCGGCAAGACGCAGAAGCTGTCGCGGCTGCGGACGGTCATCGCGCAACGGATGGTCGAGTCGCTGCAGGTCTCCGCCCAGCTCACCACCGTCGTCGAGGTCGATCTCACCCGGATCGCACGGCTGCGCGATCGGGCCAAGGCGGAGTTCGAGGCACGGGAAGGCGTGAAGCTTTCCTATCTGCCGTTCTTCGCGCTGGCGACATGTGAAGCGTTGCGCGAACACCCCGCGCTCAACTCGTCGATCGACCTCGAGTCCGGTACGGCGACCTACCACGATGCGGTGCATCTCGGCATCGCCGTCGACACGCCGCGCGGGTTGCTCGTGCCGGTCATCAAGGACGCCAGCGACCTCAACCTCGCCGGTCTGGCGCGCAAGATCGCGGATCTCGCGGAACGCACCCGCGGCAACCACATCACGCCGGATGAGCTCGGCGGCGGCACGTTCACACTGACCAACACCGGGTCACGCGGGGCGCTCTTCGACACGCCGATCATCAACCAGCCCCAGGTCGGCATCCTCGGAACCGGCTCGGTCGTGAAGCGCGCGGTCGTCGTCGACGACCCGGACGTGGGTGAGGTCATCGCCGTACGGCAGATGGTCTATCTCGCGTTGACCTACGACCACCGCATGGTCGACGGCGCTGACGCGGCGCGGTTCCTGACGACGGTGAAGGCGCGCCTCGAGGAGGGCGAGTTCGACAGCGAGGTCGGCCTCTGACGTCACCCGGGCTAGCTCACGCAACGATGGTGGCATGAGGGTCGTCGTCACGGGATCGTCCGGGCTGATCGGGACGGCATTGGTGACCAACCTTCGCGCCGACGGGCACGACGTCGTCAGGCTCGTGCGTCGAGCGCCCGGCTCCCCCGACGAGCGGCGGTGGGACCCGCCAACTCGTGACCTCGACCCGGCCGCGCTCACCGGTGCCGACGCGGTCGTGCACCTTGCCGGCGTGGGCGTCGGCGACAAGCGCTGGACCGATGCACACAAGAAGGCGGTGCTCGACAGTCGCGTCGACGCGACGTCGACGATCGCCACAGCCATGGCCGCTGCCGCCGACGGCCCTCGCGTCCTCATCTCCTCCTCCGCAGTCGGTTTCTACGGCGACACCGGCGAGGAAGCCGTCGACGAGTCGGCCCCAAGTGGTCGGGGCTTCCTCGCCGACGTCGTCCGGCAGTGGGAGGCCGCGACCGCACCCGCCGAGCAGGCCGGCGTACGCGTCGTGCATGCACGCACCGGTGTCGTGCTGTCGGCCGACGGCGGCGCGTTGGGAAAGGTGCTGCCGCTGTTCAAGCTCGGGCTCGGCGGGCGCCTCGGGTCAGGCCGACAGTGGATGTCGTGGATCGCGTTGCCCGACCACATCGCCGCGCTGCGGTTCCTGCTCACCGCCGACGGCATCAGCGGGCCCGTCAACAGCACGTCACCGGAGCCGGTGCGCAACCGCGACTACACCAAGGCCATCGCGCACGCGGTGCATCGACCAGCCCTCGCAATAGTCCCGTCGGTTGCCCTTCGGGCCGCGCTCGGCGGGTTCGCCGACGAAGGCGTGCTCGTCAGCCAGCGCGTGCTACCTGGGCGACTCGAGGACGCCGGCTTCACCTTCACCTATGACGACGTCGACGGGGCGCTGAGCGCAATCGTCGGCTGAGCCGCCACCACCTCGACAACGCGCCACTGAGTGCCGACGCGCTGCAGCGTCATCAGCACATCGGTGCGCCCACGCGCCGGTGCTCGCGCGGCCACTCGGCCGTCGGGACCGACGAGCCGGTACGCCGACAACGAGTCGACCGCCCGGAGAACGACGCGATCTCCTGAGCGTGACTGCACCGACACCGCCACGACCGTGGCGCGCATCCCGCTCGGTCGAAGCCCGGCCCGGCGGAGGTTGCGCAACCGGGCGAGGTCGTGGGCCGCACCGGGCGACCCGGGCGCATAGACCGCCCGCAACATGGCCGGGCTCGACGACGCGAACGCGCGGACCCGTCGCTGTTCGAGCCGGACAACCACTTCCCGCCACGACGTCGTCGCGGCGTCGTGCGTCGTCGCCGGGCGCGGGACCGAGAGCACGACGCCGTTCGCATGGTCATGACGACCCCACACGGCACCGATGCCCACCGCCGCGATCAGCAACGTCAACGCGAGTGCGGCGACGGCCAGTCGCGGGCGCCCCCGGCCGCGCCCAGCGCCGTCGTCGACGGCCGCAGAC
>JAVEEE010000389.1 GCA_030840615.1 Frankiaceae bacterium
CCCGACCGGCAAGGTCTTCAGGGTCGGGACCACGGTGACCGAGAAGGTGCACGCGTTGGACCAGCACGGCCAGCCGATCATCGGCCTGTTCGTGACGTTCTTCGGGTCCGGTCCGGGCCAGCAGAACTGCAACGTGTCCTGCGGTAGCTCGACCACCGACGACCAGGGCACGGCCAGCTACACCTACGCCGGCAACACCCAGGGCAACACCCAGGTGACCGGTGTGGTGACCACCGACAACAACAGCAACAACGAGCTGGGCCGCGTGACTGACCGGGTCGGGTTCGACGGTGTTCCGTCGATCCACGCGCCCAGGTCGCGTCACCTCGCGGGTCGGGTTCACGTCTTCGGCCACACCCGGCCGGGGGCAATCGTGCGGCTGTTCGCGAAGGCCAAGGGTCATGCGCACTACCACTTCGTGCTCAGGCACCGTGCGAACGGCAGCGGCAACTACTCGTTCCGGCCGCGTATCTCGAAGACCACGCGGTTCTACGTTCGGGTGGACCGGATCGTGAACTCCGGTGTGCGGAAGGTCCGGGTCACCTGACCGGACCGACAGGGTCACTCCGGTGACCTAGGTCAAAGATCCACCCTGTGGGGGTGGCTCCTTCGGGAGCCACCCCCACAGGCATGTTCGGGGTGGCGTCCCGGAAGTCAGCGGCCCGTGAACGCGGGGGTCTGCTTGGCGAGGAAGGCCTCGGTGGCGTTGCGGTGGTCCGCGGTCCGGCCGCACTCGGCCTGGACGTCTGCCTCGACCTCGAGCGCTGCTGCGAGATCGGTGTGAGCCGCGGCCGCCAGCGCGCGCTTGATGCCGGCATAGGCGACGGTGGGCCCGGCCGCCAGCCGGCCGGCCAGCTCGGCCGCTGCGGCTGCCAGCTCGTCGGCCGGGACGACCGCATTGACCAGACCCATCTCGAGCGCCTGCGGGGCGCTGACAGGCTCGGCGAGCATCAGCATGGCCGCGGCACGGCCGTAGCCCACGAGCCGCTGCAGGGTCCACGACGCGCCCGTGTCCGGCCCGAGGCCCACCCGGGCGAACGCCATGAGGAAGCCCGCGCTGTCCGCCGCGAGCCGGAAGTCGCAGGCGAACGCCAGCGAGGCCCCCGCGCCGGCCGCCATCCCGTTGACCGCGGCCACCACCGGCTTCGGCAAGCCGGTAAGCGCTCGCACGATCGGGTTGTAGTGCTCCCGGACCGTGTCGAGGTCGGTGTCACCGGCCGCCAGGCTGTCGGCGTGCTCGCGCAGGTCCTGGCCGACGCAGAACGCTCTTCCCGCACCGGTCAGTACGACGGCGCGCACCGCGTCGTCACCCGCGGCTCGCTCGACCGCTTCGCGTAGCGCGACCTTCAGCTCGACGGTGAGCGCGTTGAGCGCATCAGGGCGGTCGAGCGTGATCGTGGCGACGGCGCCCTCGACTTCGTAACGGATGCTCACGAAACCCTCCGATTCAGACAGCACTCGACGTAGCTCGCGGCGCCGGGGAGCAACCGGGTGGACTCGGCGTCGAAGTACGCCGCGGCCTCCTCACCGGGCCAGTCGGCCGGCAGCAGCGCCCGCGGCAGGCCCGGATCGCGGAAGAGGAACTTGCGCCACTCGTGCACGAGGCGGCTGCGCACCGCGAACGCCGACTCGTCCGGGGGCTCGGGACCGGCCGGTCCCACCAGCGCCCGGGCCTCGTCCAACCACTGCTGGTAGGACGCCGCCAGCTCACGGGGGCGGTAGAGCCGCTCGACCAGCTCGCGGTCGTCCCGGCGTGGGACGGCATGGAACTCCACGACCGTCAGTCCCTCCGCGGCAACGACGGACTCCATCTCGGCAGCAGATCTCGGCGACACCCAGCTGTCAGGCTGCAGCTGGCGATAGCCGAGATACTCCAGCGCCCGTTGCACGCGCTCCCTGGTGCTGCGCTGGGGCGAATGCGAGACCAATGCGACCGACCATTGCCCATCCCACGCCTCCGCCGCCTGGCTGCGGTAGATCCGCACCGCTGCCTCGTCGAGCCGGCGGGTCGCGCGGTCGGTGAGGCCGTAGCCGCGGCCGGCCACCGTCGCGACCGGGATCAGCCAGCCTTGCCGCACCATCCGCGAAACCGCCGTTCGCACCGCCGGTGCGGCGATGTCGAGTGGCCCCAGCAGCTCGACCAACGCCGCGACCGGTGCGGTCCCGCCGCGATGCCGGAGGTGGTCGCCGTAGAGATCGAACAGCGCCGAACGGGCTTGCATCGGCCCCCTCCGGACTCAGGCTCGGACGCAGGCTAGCGCCCCCGGCCGGTCTCATCCGGCCGCTTATCGGTGATAATGGTTGCGAACATTCTCGCGCTCACGGTTGCTTGCGGAAGGGGTTCAGCATGGCGGCGATGAAGCCGCGGACCGGTGACGGCCCTCTCGAGGTCACCAAGGAGGGGCGCGGCATCGTCATGCGCGTTCCCCTCGAGGGCGGCGGTCGTCTGGTCGTGGAGCTCACCCCCGACGAGGCAACCGCGCTCGGCGACGCACTGAAGACCGCCGTTGGCTGAGCCTTCTCCTGCTCTGACGTTCACCACGACCGCCGGCCCGCTGGCCGGCGCTGTTGTTGCTGTTCCGGTCGAGCCGGGACGCCGCCGACCAGCCGTGGGGCGCGGCGCCGAGGTCCTCGCGGGTCTCGGTGTCGATGCCCAGGCTGCCCTCGCGCGCGAGGAAGCCAAAGGCGAGGCGGGAGAAGTCGTCGCCGTGCCGGTCGGGCGGGACGGCGTCGACACGGTCCTGCTTGCCGGCGTGGGAGACGGCTCACCGCGATCCCTGCGCCGAGCCGCGGCTGCTGTCGCCCGGCGGGCCAAGTCGGGCAAGTCGCTGGCAACCACCCTCGTCTCGGGCCGGGACGACGTCGCGCTCCGCGCGGTGGTCGAGGCCCTCGGCCTCGCGTCCTACAAGTTCACCCGGCAGAGTGACTACAAGCCCGCGAGGCTCCGGCGTGTGTCGCTCGTCGTCGACGACCCGCGCGCCGCGCGGCCGGT
>JAVEEE010000397.1 GCA_030840615.1 Frankiaceae bacterium
GGTCGAGCTGGGTCGGGCGGCGCGCGCGGAGTCGGGTGTGAAAACCCGCCAACCACTCGCACGTGCGCTCGTGTCGGCAGCGGGCTGGTCGACACTGCCCGACGAGCTACGCCGACACGTCGCGGACGAGCTCAACGTGCGCTCGGTCGACACGTTGTCTGCTGGCGAAGACCTCGTCTCGGTCACCTACAAGGGCAACTTCCGGGTGCTGGGCAAGGCCTTCGGCCAGCGCACCCCCCAGGTCGCTGCAGCGATCGGCGCCGGCAATCTCGTCGCGGCCGGCGACGGTGGTTGGACCGTGACGCTGCCCGACGGGGAGACCGTGCACGTCGAGAGTGACGCGGTGCTCTCGACCGAAACACCGCGGTCGGGCTGGGCGACGGCGTCGGCCGGCAACGAGACGGTGGCGCTCGACCTCGAGCTCACCGACGAGCTCCGCCGGGCCGGCATCGTGCGTGACGTCGTGCGGCTGGTGCAGGACGCGCGCAAGAACCAGGGCTTCGATGTGAGTGACCGGATCGAGCTGTGGTGGACAGCCAACGATGTCGACACGGCGGCCGCGTTGCGTGAGGGCAGCGAGCTGCTCGCGGCGGAGGTGCTCGCAACAGCCATAGCCGAAAGCACGCCCGCCGCCCCGCTGGCACCGCACGATGCCGAGGAGCTCGGCCTGACCTTCTGGCTTCGCGTCATCGACTAGCGGGACGGCCGGCAGGGGACGGGCGGCGACCAAGATCACCCGCTCGGCGTAAACACATCGGCACTCGGCCGTGCCGATGCTCTAACTGCCCGCGTCGTTACTCCGAACGGCGGCATGACGGGCCGTCCATCAGGAGGTAGTCGTGGCGCTGACTCTGCTCGCCCAGCCGGTGCACCTGCGTCTGAACACCGACGCGATCGCGGTGCCCGCGCTGACGAGTCAGGTGCGTCCGGCTCTCGTGTTGCCGGAGCGGCAGGCCCGGGCTCTGCTCGACGCCGCCGCCCGTGAAGACGTCGGTGTCGGCGGCTGCTTCGCCGCCGGCCCCGCCGGCATTCAGGTGTGGAGTGGCCCTTTCGACGGTCCGGGCGGCGGCAAGGGGTCAGCCGCCCATCTGGGATCGATCGACTGGACCTACGACACCCCGGCAAAGCACTGGGCCATGATCTACCGCGCGATGGTGACGCATGATGGCGTGGCCCGCGGCGAGACCACCACCACCGTTCTCGCCCGGGTTCTCGCCCTCACCGGCCTGTCGATCGAAGGCGACCGCGTGACGCTGCCGGCCCCGCCCGTTCGCGACCCGTTCCGCCGCAAGGAGTAGGGCTCAGCGACCGCTCGTCTTTTTCGCGGTCGTCTTCTTCGCCGTCGCTTTCGTCGCCGTCTTCTTCGTCGATGTCGTGGTCGACTTGGCCGCGGTCGTCTTCTTGGCGCTTGCGGTCTTCGCCGTGGTCTTCGCGGCCGACTTGGCCGGGGCTGCCTTCTTCGCGGTCGACGACGCCGCCGTCTTCTTGGCCGGTGCCGACTTCTTCGCCGGCGCGATGCTCCCGGCGGGCGCCATCGACGTACGCCCGGATGTCGACTTCCGGGCGGGTGTCTTCTTGGCCGTCGCGGACTTCTTGGCCGGAGCCTTCTTCGCGGGCGCCCGCCGCAGCGTGCTCGTCGCCGACTCACCCGGCGTACGCCGTGACGCGGCCGCAGCAGCGCCACCGGCAGCAAGCGCGGCGCCCCCGACGAGCGCGGACTTCGCGCCGGCAGACTCCGGCTGCTCCTGAGCCGGCGGGGTGGGAACCACCGTGACCTCGGTGTCGGCGGCGCGCGCCCCCGAACCAGCACCGACGGCAGACGCGGTGGCCAGGCTCGGAGCCGGCGCCGGCTCGCTCACTTCGTCCCGGCGCTGTCGGACGCCGATGAGCAGGAAGAGGAATGACGCGACGCTGACGCCGATCGAGGCGTAAACCCACGCCAGCGAGCCGAAGAGCCCGATGACGAGAAACACCACGGCAACGAGCAGCAGAACTCCGCTGATGACGATCACGTCGTCGACTCCGTTTCGATTTCGCGCTGATGGTCAGCGTGCGCCGCAGATCCTAGCGATTCGCCGGGTCGGGGGGTCCCCGCCCGGGCCGGGTGTTCGCTCAGGCGCGCCCGTCATCCGACTCGACATCGCCGTCCTCGCCGGCCTCTCGCGGCGGGCCGATCGGCGTGTCGCTGCCGGAATCGATGTCCTCGACCAGTCGAGGCGCCGGCGCGAACGGGCTGGCCGGGCCCTGCGCCTGCGGCGGGGTGGCCGGTGCCTGCGGCGGGGTGCTGGTCGGCGTGGGTGTGACCGGAGGCGGCGCTGCGGCGGGAGGAGGTGCGGCAGGGGACCCGGACGGTGCTGGCCGGGGCGGGTCCACGGCCACGCTCGGCGGCAGCGGGCTGCCCACCGGTCGCGAGGCAGCGGGCGGTGCTGCGGACGACCCGGGCCCGGGCGGTGTCGCCGCGGCGCGCCCGTCGAGGTCGCGCAGCTGGGCCTCCAGATAGGCCTTCATCCGGGTGCGGTACTCGCGCTCGAACGTGCGCAGCTCCTCGATGTGTGCTTCCAGCATCCCGCGCTGACGCTGCAGCTCGGCCATCGCTGCGGCGTGCTGCTGCTGCGCTTCGGACTCGATGGACGACGCGCGCACCTTGGCCTGCGACACGATCTGGTCAGCCTCGGCCTTGGCCTGCGCGATCGCCTCGTCGGCGGTCCGCTGCGCCAGCAACAAGGTGCGCAAGGCCGCCTCGTTGGGCTCCTCCACCGGGGCGGCCGGGGCGGCCACCGGTGCCGCCGCGACCGAAGGCTGGGAACGTGCCGTCTCGTTGTCGACCAGCAGGCGCCGCAGCTCGGCTTCCACCTCGTCGAGGAAAGCGTCAACCTCTTCCTCGTCGTAGCCCTCCTTGAACGGTCCGCGAACCGTGCGGAAGCGCTTGTTCTGCACGTCCTCCGGTGTCAAGGGCATCGGGGTCACCTGAGCTCTCTAGCTGGTGTATGGCGAGACGACGGCAATCAACGCGTAGGCCACGGCCAGGACCACGATGAAGGCGAGGTCCAGCGCGAACGACCCTAGTCGCAACGGCGGAATGACGCGACGCAACGCGCGCAACGGTGGGTCGGTGGCGCTGAAGGCGACTTCGAGCACGGCAGCCACGGCGCCGGTGGGGCGCCAGTTGCGGGCGAACATCATCGTCCAGCCCACGATGAGGCGGACGAACATCAAGCCGACGAAAATCCACAGCACGTAGACGACGACTGTCGCCAGGATGTTCACGCGGCTAGCTCTGGTTGAAGAATCCGCCCTCAGCGATCATCGACTTGTCCTCTGCCGTGATCTCGATGTTGACAGGCGTGAGCAGGAACACCTTGTTGGTGACCCGCTCGATGCTGCCGTGCATCCCGAAGACGAGGCCGGCGGAGAAGTCGACGAGACGCTTGGCGTCGGAGTCGTCCATGTCGGTGAGGTTCATGATGACCGGAATGCCCTCGCGGAAGTGCTCACCGATGGTGCGCGCCTCGTTGTAGGTGCGTGGGTGCATCGTGGTGATGCGGTAGGCCTCCGCGGGTTCGGCGACTGCGCGACGCGCGGGTGGGTAGCCAGCAGGCGCTGCCGTCTCGTCCGGCCGGGTCACCCGCAACTGCGCGGGAGGGTCGGTACGCCGAACGACGCTGGGCGTCGTCTCGTCGTAGATCTCGTCGTCGTAGCCATCGTGTTCCTCATCCTCTACGAGTCCGAGGTAGACCGCCATCTTGCGCATCGCGCCAGCCATGCGGCGGACATTACCCGATCGACGCGGCTCGATGGCCGAGCAACGCCGTACCGATCCGTACGTGTGTCGCGCCGTGCCGGACGGCCGCCTCGAGGTCGCCGGTCATCCCGGCCGAAACGACGGTGGCTGCGGGATGAACCGCCCGAATCTCCGCGGCCACCTCCGCGAGCCGGGCGAACGCAGGCTCGGGGTCGGCACCAAGCGGTGCGACGGCCATGACTCCGCCGAGGGTGAGCGCTGGCGCAGCCTCGAGCGCGGCGGCCAGGTCCCCCACCGCGGCCGGAGCGGCCCCGCTCCGCCCGGCGGCTGGCCCGTCTTCCAGGGAGACCTGGACGAGCCCGGTGAGCTGCCGGCCGGCAGCCACGGCCGCCCGCGACAACGCGTCGACGAGCTCGAGCCGGTCGACGGAGTGCACCACGTCGGCGTAGCCGGCGACGGATCCGCACTTGTTGCGCTGCAGATGTCCGACGAAGTGCCAGGTGAGGGCGAGGTCGGCGCACTCGGCGTGCTTGGCGCGAGCCTCCTGGTCACGGTTCTCGCCGACGTCCGCGACTCCGAGCTCGGCAAGCCGGCGCACGTCCGCGGCCGGCCACGTCTTCGTCACCGCGACCAGCGTCACCTCCCGCGGGTGACGCCCGGCCGCGGCGCATGCCGCACCGATGCGTTCCCGGACTGCGGCGAGGTTGTCCCGCAGCTGGTGGTCCGGGCGGGTCATGGCTCGATCCACGCCAGCCCGGCGAACCGGCCGGTCACCCCGTCGCGTCGATGCGAGAAGAAGACCTCGTCCTCGGCAGTGCACTGCGGCATGACCATCAAGCGCCGAACCCCACAGTCGTGCAGCTGCGCCAGCAAGCCGGCCCGGATGTCGATCGCCGGCGTGCCCGCGTCGGTAGTCGCCGCGGATGCGGGCACG
>JAVEEE010000419.1 GCA_030840615.1 Frankiaceae bacterium
GGGAGGCACGCCGAAGACTTCCAGCAGCAGCTCGTCCACCGCCGCGTCATCGAACGGCTGGAGCCGAACGAGCGTCACATCCGGGTCGAGATGCAGATCGTTGCCGAATGGCGTGGGCGCCTGGTCATCAGTGGCCGCGACGATGGTGGCCCGACGCGTCCTTGCCAACGCGCTCACGACGGCGGCGGACGAGGGGTCGAGCAGGTGGGCGTCGTCGATGGCGAGGTGAAGTCGTTGCGTGGTTGGCAGCAACGACCGCACGACGTCCGGCAGGGTCGATGGCTGTTGGCCCTGCTCCGACGTGGCGATCAGGTGGGCGAGGGCCGCAAACGGAAGTGTGCTCGTGTCCGCTGTTCCGACGACGAGGTCGTAAGTGCGTTCGCCGTCGGCCCGAGCTGTTGCGGCCTGCAGGTAGTGAGACTTGCCCGAGCCTGGAGCGCCGGACACGACGACCACCGTCGAGCCGGCGGCGACAGCGTCAGCCGTCGCCCGCAGTTGTTCTTGACGGGCGACGAGAGGCCAGACATTCCCCCCCACAGCCGCGGATGTTGTCACTGGGGCTGATGAGGGAGCAATAGCGCGTAGTGACCGGTTAGGTGACCACCCTGATCACCACGTCATACCTGCGTTGGTCCGGTCGGCAAGCCATCGCTTCGCCGCACACCGACCGACTTGCCACCAGATGAGCGGCACCGACGGCGATAGCCGCAAATGTCTGCTCGACGGTGCCGCAGCCGACACCCGGCACGCAGTTGCTACCTGGGCGATGCGTCTCCGTGGAGACGGAGCGGACGACGTCCGGGTCGCTGCTGCCGTCGATCGACCAGTACGTGTTGTGCAGCAAGACGGTGATGTGCGCGCCTCGAGACACGACGACTGTGGCGCCGTTGTCGCGCTCCGTGACCGTGCGGTCTGCGCCCGCGACGTGGGTGGTGCTCGGGTCCACCGTGACGGTCGACGACGCTCTGGGAGTCGGAGTGGTGATCGTCGTGGGCAGTGGCGTCGGCGTTGACGGCGTCGCCGGGTGGCTCGGTGACGGTGAACCGGTGCCGAGCGGCCCTGGCGACTCCTGCGTGCCGAGCACGTCGGCGCCGTTCGACCCGCTGCCACCGCAGCCGACCAGCGCCGCCAAGCAGATCGCGAGCGGCATGACGAAGAGACGTTGCCCGGGTCCACACCACACGAGGCTCATCCTCCTCTGCGCCGCCGGGTGTGGCGAGCCCGGCGGCGCCTTCCAGCTGTTACTTGATGGCCAGCTGTTACTTGATGGTGATGAGCATCGTCTTGAACTCGGAGACTCCCAGCGTGAACGTGACAGTCGTCGACTTCCCGCCCGCCGTGATCGACAGCGTGTAGTACGACGCCCGCTGGTTGACTGTCTGGGCGACAGGCAACGTCTGGTTCTGGTACTGCATCTGCTCGCCGGCCTGGCACGACGTGGTGACGGCCTGCTGGGCAAGGTTCTTTGCGTTGACGTTCACCTTCGCTGCCGTGCCCTTGCCCTGCAGCTTCAGCGCCGCGATGCTGGCGAACGGCAGGCCGGCGGCGTTGACCGCCAGCACCCGGATGCCGCGACCGACACCTTCACCGCACAGGGGAACCGACGCGGTTGCGCCGCCCTCCGGGTCAGTGTCGGCGATCGTCAGGGTGTCGAGGAACTTCCCCACGGTGGTCGGACCGAACGTCACCGATTCGGTGAAGTGGTTGTTCGGTGCGTACCGCGACGGCGGGGATGCGGGCCCCGGCGCGCTGAACGGTGCGCCTCCCGTGCCGAGCTGGTCGACGATCAGCTCGGACTGACCCGTGTTGGCCACCTCAGTCGGCAGCGCTCTGCCGGTGTAGCCAGGTGCCTGCGACAGGATCACGGTTGGTGCATAGGTCAACGACGCCGGGGTCGCGAGGATCGCCGGGACGAGCCCGATACCGGTGAGTGCAACAGCGGTCGCCGGGTTGACCGGATCGGTGCTGTTGATGGTCAGGGTGCCGTTGCGCACACCTGCCGCACTGGGGTTGAACTTGACGGACAAGGTGACGCTGCTTCCCGGTCCGATGTTCAGTGGCAACGTCGGCGCTCCGACGAGGGTGAAGTCACTGCCGGCGGGCCCCGTCACGACGAGGCTTGCTACTGAGAGCGCGCACGTGCCGGTGTTGCTGATGTTGAGCGACTTCGTCTTGAAGCTGGGTGACGTCCGGTCGTCCGTCGGCACCCCGCCGAAGTCGAGAGTGCTGCTCCCCACGGTGATCGCCGCAGCGCCCACCGTCCCGGTGATGGGGACGCTCACCAGCGGGTTGACCGGATCGTCGGTGTCGACCACCACGGTCCCGGCCGCCGGACCACCCAACGGACCTGGCGGTGCGAACCGCACCGTGAACGACAGGTGCGAGCCGACCGGCAATGTCTGAGGAAGCCCCGGGATCGACAGGACGGACAGGCCGGCTGAGCTACCACCTCCGATGGTGATGCTGTTGATGGTCAGTGGTGCCGTGCCGGTGTTGGTGACGGTGAGCTGCTTGTCCGCGAACGAGCCCGGACACACGACGCCGAAGTTGATCGACCCCGGCGAGACGGCCGCCTTCGGCAGCCCGACTGTTCCCGTTGCAGGGACGCTGACCGAGGGGTTGCTCGGGTCGTCAGAGGTGACCACGAGCGAGCCGGTCAGTGGTCCGGGAGCCGTGGCCGATGCCGGCGGCGAGAAGATGACCTGGGCCACCAGGCTGCCTCCCGGCGGCAAGGTGCCGCTGGTCGGCGAGCTGGGACTGAGGCTGTACGCCGCATCCGATGCGCCACTCAACGCGACATTGGTGATGGAGAGGTCTCCGGTCCCGATGTTCTGGATCACCACATTGCGGGTCGCCGTGTCACCCCGCGGGACGGTGCCGAAGTTGAGTGAGCCAGTGACCTGGAGCTGCGGCAGCCCCGGTGTGCCCGTGGCGCTGACCGTCCGCACATCGGTCAGCTGAGCGCTGGTCGGCGCCCCGGTGTTGTTGGTCGGGGTGTCGTCGCTGTCCACCACGAGGCTGCCCGTCCGCGCCGTAGCGCTCGAGCTGGCCGGCGGCGAGAACTTCACGTTGACCAGAGCCGTGTCGCCGGCTGCAAGGGTGGCGGTGTTGGGGCTCGCCGGCGTGACGGAGTACGCCGCGTCGGTTCCGGCGCCGAGCTTGACGTCGAGGATGTCGAGGTCGCCGTTGCCGGTGTTTTGCAGGGCGAGCTGCTTCGTCGCGGTCGAGCCGCGCTTCACGGTGCCGAAGTTGAGGTCACCGGTGATCGTGAGAGTCGGGTGTGGACCGAAGCGCTTGACGCACCCGTGCGGGGAGCCGTTGCTCCACTCGGTCTGGATCTGGTAGGCGTGGCCGTGGAGGGTGAGGTTGGAGCCGTTGGTCTCGTAGGGGCCGTAGTTGTAGGCGCACTTGTCGCCGTTCTCACCCGCGATGCCGTTGACGTCGTCGTACCAGCTCCCGCCGTAGGGGTCGGTGAACGCCTCGAACTGCTCGTGCGACGTGGCCGTGAGAGCGATGTCCTGGTCGACACCGTTGGGGTAGGCGGTCTGGTTGCCGTAGCAGCCACCGGTGGAGGCGTAAGGGATGTAGCCGTAGACCTGCAGCGAGTTCCACCAGTGGTAGGCGCAGAACGAGCCGTTGACCGCGGGGACACCGTTGTAGTCGCTCGCGGCGAAGCAGCTGGTCGCGCTGGCGCACTCGATGATGTTCTTGCCGGTGAACACGAAGTACATCGTGTTGAGCGGAGTGGTCTGCCAGGTGGTGTTGGCGGCGATTGCCCGGGTGATCGCCGCGTCGATGTCCGAGTCCTGCAGCGGGTCTCCCGACGTGCCCAGGTGCGGATAGGTCGTGGTGTCGACCCAGTCACCACCGAAATGCGTTGTCGCCGGCACCGGCGCGCCGGACGAATCGCCGTATTGCGTCAGGATGTCGAAGTACGGCGTGCCGCTGATGTCCTGGAAGTAGCGGTCGACGGTTGACCGATAGTTGGGGCCGAACAATGGGCTCGGAGCGCCGGCCGGCGGCGAGGTGGGGTTCCAGAAGATGGCGTAGGTCGTCACGTCACGCATGACCGGGCCGCCGTGGTAAGCCATGTTGGTGGTGCCGTCCGCACCGGGCCCCTGCGCGCCGGCCTTGTTCTGCTTGTCGTGCGCCTTCTTCGGCAGGTATTTCACCGGACCGTGCGAGTTGGTCTTGCCGGCTGACTTGGCCACCGCCGTGGTCGGAACGGCGGTGATGGCCGCAGCGACGGCGACGACGAGAGCGCCGACGCTCAGCACTCGCCTCAGGCCCGGTCGTGGAGAAGTGCGCGCGTGACGGCCAGCAGACATCGGATCCCCCGATCAATGGCGCCCCAAGAGGACGCAGCAAACGGATGAATACGTGCACCCGGCGGGAATGGCATCCGTATCGCACTACCTGGAACCCGTCGGCGGACTACTTCGATGCGGGTGGGACTACCTGTCGATTTCGGCACGCGCAGTTCGTCGTAAGAGTGGGAGGCTCGACAGGCGAGCCGACGCGAAGGGGACTGCAACATGGCGGAATATCTGGTGCTGATCTACGGCGACGAGAAGGCCGTCGGCGACGGCGGCCCGGCGCTTTGGGAGCAGCTGCACAAGGAACACGTGGCATTCGGGCAGGCGCACGAGAAGTCGATCCGGGGCGGAAACGCGCTGCAGGCTGCCGCGACGGCGACCTCGGTCCGCCGGGACAGCGACGGCACGGTGGCCGTGACCGACGGCCCGTTCGCCGAGACGAAGGAAGCCCTCGGCGGCTACTACCTGATCGAGGCAAAGGATCTCGACGAGGCGCTCGCGATCGCCCGGGACGTTCCGACACCGTTCGGTGGCGTCGAGGTCCGGCCGGTCCAGGTCCTCGACATGAGCAGCTGACCCGGCTGGCATGACGGCGACGCACTCCCCGGCCGCGGTTGCCGACGCGGTCGCCGACGCGCACCGTCGCGAGTGGGCTTTCGTGCTCGCCGCGACGGTGCGAGTCACCCGCGACCTCGACCTCGCCGAGGAGTGCGCACAGGACGCCTTCGCTCAGGCATTGGTGTCATGGGTCGCTGCGGGCGTGCCGGCTCGCCCGGGCGGCTGGCTGACGACGGTCGCA
>JAVEEE010000088.1 GCA_030840615.1 Frankiaceae bacterium
TGGTCGGTGTTCCCGTCGCCATCGAGAACCTGCACCTGGGCCGCCGGTTGGCCCGGCTGCACCAGGCCGAGGGTCACGGTCGCCCACCGCGCGTCCGCCCCTTCCGCCGGCACGAAGTCCGGCTGCCCCGGCAGCTTGAACAGGATCTGCCCGGTTGTCGGTGCGCCGACGACCAGCCCGTCGTCGACCGGACCGCTCGATGACTGCACTCGGACCACGACGCCGACGTAAGGGACGTCGCCGTCGTCGGCGATGTCGTGCACGGCCGTCGCCTCGCCTGCCGCGTCCTTCCGGACGGCCCCGGCCACCAGGTGGGCACCCGCCGGCACGACGAACACGACCACGGCCCCGCCGTCGGTGTCGCCGGTGCCGACCACGTGCGGTGTTCCGATCGGGAGGAAGTCCGCCGGTACCTGTTCGGCCACCGAGGCGCGCACCGCACTCCACCGCACCCAGTCGTCGGTCCCGGATCCCGCGGATCGCCACCCGAGCGCTCCCGCGGAAGCCGGCAACAGCGTCGGCGTCGGTGACGGAACGGGCGACGTGGAGGTGGAGGGGGACGGCGACGACGACGGATCGGCGGTGTGCTGTGCCAGTGGTGGCGCCTGCAGCCTGTCGGTGGACGCCCCGGTCAGCGCGAGGCCCCCGACGACAGCGACGGCGACGAAAGTGAGCCCGCCGGTCGTGCCCACCGCGATGCGGCGGCGCTGGATCACCCGGGCTCGTCGCTCCACACCAGTGAGCGGATCGGTGCCGTCCACGATGTCCAGCGCCCGCGTCCGTAGCGTCGTACGCAGCTCGTCGTCGATCGGGCTCATGATGTTGCTCCTTGCAGATCGGCGGGCAGCGCGGTTCGTTCGTCGTCGCGGAGACCGGCGTCGTCGCGCAACTTGGCCAGGGCTCGGGACACCGTGCTCTTCACGGTGCCGATGGAGACGCCGAGGACCTCTGCGGTCTGCGCCTCGGACATGTCTTCGTAGTAACGAAGGACAACGGCCGCTCGCTGCCGGCGCGGCAGCCGGTGCAGCGCGGACCACAGCGCGTCGTGCAGGTCGGCGTCGGCGAAGACGTCGCGGCCCGGATGCCGCAGTGCCACCGGCTGCTCGTCGAGGGCGGTCGTCTCGAGGTGACGAGCCCGGCGCCACCAAGACGTCCGGGTGTTGACCATCACCCGACGGACGTAGCCGTCGATCGCCTCCCGGTCGCGGATCCGGGTCCAGCTCAGATAGGTCTTGGCGAGCGCCGTCTGCAGCAGGTCCTCCGCGTCCGCCCGGTTGCCAGCCAGCAGGAAGGCCGTGCGCAGCAGCGCCGGCGAGGCCCCGTTGACGTAGTCGCGGAACTCGGCGCGTGCCGCGTCGTCCACCTGACCCCCTCTGACCTGGGATTTCGATGGGGAGGACGCCGCCCCACCGCGAAAGGTTGCTTCCCGCCTACGATCCCGTCGTGGAGACGTTCGAGGTCACCGGCGGCGCGCGGCTCGCCGGCGACGTGTCGGTGACCGGCGCGAAGAACAGCGTGCTCAAGGTGATGGCCGCCGCGCTGCTGGCCGAGGGTACGACGACTCTCTCCGCCGTACCGGACATCGTCGACGTCCCCATCATGAGCGAGATTCTTCGTGGACTGGGCGCGGAGGTGGCCGGCCATGCGCCCGAAGTGGCGATCACCGTGCCGGCTCAGATCGGGCACGAGGCCGACTACGAGCACGTACGCCGGATCCGGGGCTCTGTGTGCGTGCTGGGGCCGCTGCTCGCCCGGACCGGCCGAGCCCGGGTGGCACTGCCAGGCGGTGACGCGATCGGCTCCCGGGCGCTCGACCTGCACGTGATGGGCCTCGAGCGGCTCGGCGCGACCTTCGACAACGCGCACGGCTATCTCATCGCCGAGGCGCCCAAGCTCGCCGGTGCGCAGATCTGGCTGGACTTCCCGAGTGTCGGGGCGACCGAGAACATCATGATGGCCGCGGTCCTGGCGGAAGGGTCGTCGGTCATCGACAACGCCGCGCGCGAGCCGGAGATCGTCGATCTCTGCGAGATGTTGATCGGGATGGGCGCCCGGATCGACGGCGTCGGCACGTCGACCCTGGAGATCGAGGGTGTCGAGGCGTTGCACGGCAGCCGCCACAACGTCGTGCCGGACCGCATCGTCGCCGGCACCTTTGCCTTCGCTGCGGCCATGACCCGCGGGGACATCGCTGTGCACGGAGCCCGGACGGCGCATCTCGAGCTCGGCCTGGACAAGCTTGTTCAGGCCGGCGCCACCGTGACGACGATGGACGACGGGTTCCGGGTCCGCTGCGACGACCGGCCCCGCGCTGTCGATTTCGTCACGCTTCCCTACCCCGGGTTCCCCACCGACCTGCAACCGATGGCGATCGCGCTCAACGCGATCGCCGACGGCGTCGCGTTCGTGACCGAGAACATCTTCGAGGGCCGCTTCATGTTCATCGACGAGCTGCTGCGGCTGGGAGCAGATGTCCGGACCGATGGACACCACGCAATCGTCCGGGGCCGGGAGCGGCTGTCCGGAGCACCGGTCCGGGCCACCGACATCCGGGCCGGCGCAGCTCTCGTCCTGTCCGGGCTCGTCGCGGACGGCGTGACGAGCGTCGCCGACGTGCAGCATGTCGATCGCGGCTACCAGCGCTTCGTCGAGGCCCTTCAAGGGCTGGGCGCCAACATCGTGCGTCACCGCGACGACACGCTCGTCTAGCCGCCCGGACGGCCGGCATCCGCGGGACTGGCCCCGTTCTGTCCGGTTTTCGACCGGGTGCCCTACCTGCACCGCCCGGCGTGGCAACCAAATGACCTGCCGCCGCGTCAATACCTTGTAACGACGGTGTGACGGCAGCGTCAGATGGGGCTGGAGGTGCGATGGACATCCGGATCGTCAAGCCCGGGGCGGCGGTCGCGATCTCGGGTCGCCTCGGCGCCGCCACCGTCGCCGATGTGCGGGCGGCGCTGTGCGAGGCGGTGGACAACGGGGTCGACGACCTCCTGGTCGACCTCCACGACGTCGAGCTGGTCGACGCGACCGGTCTCGGGGTCC
>JAVEEE010000477.1 GCA_030840615.1 Frankiaceae bacterium
TAGGCCAGCAGGGGCGCCGCGTGCTGTTCGTAGAGCAGCCGCAGCGCCTCGTCCTCAGCCGGACTCACGGCCACCACATCAATCTCCACGCATGCCGGTCGCCACGGGTTCAGGGTTGCAGCACCAACCCGTTGGCGGTGGCCGACACGATGATTCCTTCTTGTGTTGCTTTGACCGCATTGAGCTGCATCCCGAACGGCAGGCCGGACAACGGGATCTCCACTTCGGCGCTACCCGCCACCGTGAGGACGACCGAGTCGCCGCGCACGGACGGTCGCGCGGTGCCGCTGAGACCGAGGTTGCTGTCGTTGTTGGTGCCCGTCGTGACACGCACCTGTCCGCCCGCCGCCGGCTCGACCCGCAGCCCCTTCGACGCGCCGAGCCAGTCGTTGAGGTCGGCGTAGCTCAGTACGACGCGCGCAGCGGCCCGGTCGACCGGTACCCGGGAGATGTGCTGGCTGATGACGTCGCCGAACGACACGTGCACGCCGCGCAGCTGCACCCGAAGCGAGGAGATGTCCAGCTGGCCGCTCGTCAGGTCGCCGACCGACACGGTCACGTCGTCGTAGGTGCCGCCGATCAGCTGGGTGAGGAACGGGAAGCCGCCGATCTTCACGTCGGGCTGGGACTGCAGATGCTGGTCGACCTGGATGCGTCGCGCCACGTCGCGCTGCGCCGCGGTGACGGCAACCCGGTCCGCGACGACGAGCAGCCCGATCAAGACGACGAGGGTGATCAGCAGGCGGCGCACGGTCGTCTGCCGAGCAGGATGCGGCCGGCGACGTAGGCGGCCGGGCCGGCGAGGGCGACGGGCAGGAGGATCGCGAGCGGTGGAAGGGCTGACCGCGGCCGGTCGTCGGCAGGCGGCGCTGCCGCAAGCACGGAGTCGATGGCGAGGTCGGCGATCAACGCGATGACCGCCGTGACGAGAGCCAACCGCGCGGCATGGTCGCTGCCGAGCTGCTCGCAGCGAGAGCCGTAGGCCCAGCCGACGAGGACAGCGGCCGCCACGCCGACGACGATGCCGGCGACGCCACGGCGGCTACCGGGTGATGCTGCCGGCCGCGGCACGGCGAGGTCGACCATGCGGGCGACCGCAAGCGCGACGCCGGCACCGAGCAGCGCCGCGACGACGGCGAACTCCCCGTCGGTCTCCACCCTCAGCGCGATGTAGGAGGCGGCGCACACCGCGAACGTGATGGCCGACACGGCACCGGCGAGCGACGCCGTCACGCCGACGCGCGGCCGGCGGGCGAGCTGGTAGAGCAGGCACACGACAAACGCGACGCCGACGGTTCCGGCGGCACGGCCGATGTCCGGCTCCGTCTCCAGGCCGAGCACGGAGTCCATGACCGCAGACGTCCCTACGACGATGACGAAACCGCCGCCGCCACCTCGTACGTCGAGCACCGCCAGCCAGGCCAGCGCGATGACGACCTGGACGACGAAGAGGCCGCCGGCGAGTGGCCCGATGCCGAGCAGCGCGAGACCGGCGAGAGCTGCGGCGACCAGACCGGCGGCGACACCGGCGACGGTGGCCGAGAGCCGGTCGGCGGGAGCGGCCGGTGCGGCGGGAGCGGCGGAGGCGGACGATCCGCCGGCGAACGGCGGCAGGACCTCGATCGAGCCGCCCTCGGTCAGGACGACCGAGTCGTGCGCCCGGCCGCCTACCGGTGCGTCGTCGACGACGTAGGAGCAGCGGTCGAGCACGCGCGCCAGCACGTCGCCGTGCCCGGCCCGGGCCGCCGCCAGCGCGTCGGCGAGAGTCGCGGCGTCGTATGCCTCCTCGGCGACGCCGGCAGCCGCGCGGGCAGCCGCCCAGAAACGGATCGTCCCCGTCGCCATCACGTCAGCCGCGGGCCAGCAGAACCGGCAGGTGTGCGCCGACCCGGTCGAGCATCTCGGGCGTCGCTGCGCTCTCCGCGTGACCGAACCCCTCGAGCAGCCAGAGCTCCTTCGGCTCGTGGGCGGCGTCGTAGAGCGCCTGCGGATGCTCGACGGGGAAGTAATGGTCACTGTCGCCGTGCACGAGCAGCAGCGGGATCGGCGCGATCCGGGGCACGACCTCGACCGGCGACTCCGGCACGTCGGGCCAGCCGTGCGGCGTGATGCGCGTGCCCGTCAACCGCCGGGCAACGAACCGGCCGATCCGGGTCTCGATGGCCCAGTGCACGCGGCGCATCGGCTTGGTGTCCCGATAGAACCAGCGGCTCACGGCCGAGACGCTGACCACCGCGTCGACGCCACCGACCAGGGCCGCGTGCCGCAGCACCACCGACCCGCCCATCGACCAGCCGCAGGTGACCACCCGCTCATAGCCGAGCCGGCGTGCGGTCGCGACAGCTGCCTGCAGGTCGAGCACCTCCAGGTCACCCAGCGTCGAGTGACCCGTCGACCGGCCGTGGCCGCGGAAGTCGAACGCGATCACCCCCGCATGGTGGGCGAGCGCCGCGCACACGCTTTGCACCCCCGGCTTGGCGATCGACCCGGTGAACCCGTGCGCCACCACGACGGCGACCGAAGGGATCTGCGACGTGCCGGTGAAGTGCACGGCAGCGAGGCGTTCGCCGTCCTCGGTCTCGAGGGTCAGCGGTGCCGTCTCGAGGCTGGAGAAGTCCTTGTCGAGGCTGGCATTTTCAACACCGGGGGGCGGAACCACGGGATCATTGTCCTTGGTGTCGGGTCGAGCGGTATCCTCGAGGTGATCCCCGCGGGCAGCGTCGCCCAACGATCGTGCGCATCGGCGCACCGACCGTGCTTTGGAGAGATGCCGCGTGGCCACCCTGTTGTTGCTCACCAACGCGCCCGGCTCGTCCGCCGAGGTGCTGCCCACCCTGGGCCTGCTCGGGCACGTCGTCCGGGTGCTCCCGCTCGAAGCCGCGGCGCTGGTCGACGCCCCACCGGCTGACGTCGTCATCCTCGACGCCCGCCGGGATCTGGTCGCCGCCCGAGGGACGAGCCGGGTCCTGCGCACGACCGGTGCCTCCGCACCCCTGCTCGCGGTCGTCACCGAGGGGGGCCTCGCCGCAGTCGCGCCCGACTGGGGGCTCGACGACGTCCTCCTCGACACCGCCGGCCCGGCCGAGGTCGAGGCCCGGGTGCGACTCGCTCTCGGCCGCATCGCGGCGACGCAGCAGAACCAGGCCGGTGAGGAGATCCGCTCCGGCGACCTGTCGATCGACGAGGCGACCTACCAGGCCCGCATCGGCGGACGCGCCCTCGACCTCACGTTCAAGGAGTTCGAGCTCCTCAAATACCTCGCTCAGCACCCCGGTCGGGTCTTCAGCCGGGCCCAGCTGCTGCAAGAGGTGTGGGGCTACGACTACTTCGGCGGCACCCGCACCGTCGACGTACACGTACGCCGGCTGCGCGCCAAGCTCGGGCCGGAACGCGAAGCGCTCATCGGCACCGTGCGCAACGTCGGCTATAAGTTCGTGGCACAGCAGGTCACGGCACTGCCGGAGCAGTCGGAAGCCGCCCTCACTGCGCTGTAGCCGTCGTCACGGTCACCCTGCTCGCGGGACGCCGATGCGGCTAGGTTCAGGCTCGTGGTGACGGAGCCGAGGATCGAACGCCGCTCGCGTTTGTCCGACGACGAGGTTCGCGCCGTCATCGCGCTCGTCGACGACGTGACCGCACACGACGGCGTACGACCACTGTCCGAGCACGTGGTCCTGCACCTGCGCTACGGCGGTGACGCGCCGGCGCGCAACTTCCTGCTCTACGACGGCGACGTTCTCGCCGGCTACGCCCATCTCGACACCACTGACGCCGTCGAGGGTGCGAGTGCCGAGCTCGCGGTGCGCCCTGTGCACCGCGGACGGGCGCTCGGCCGCGTGCTCGTCGACGCGATCCTTGCCGACACCGGTGCCGGCACCCGGCTTCGGTTGTGGGCGCACGGCCAGAGCTCCGCCGCTGTCGAGCTCGCCCGATCGATGGGCTTCAAGCGCGAACGCGTGCTGTGGCAGATGCGCAGGTCGCTCTTCGCACCAGTTCCGGAACCGCAATGGCCCGATGGCATCACTGTTCGCACGTTCGTCGTCGGCCAGGACGAGCAGGCCTGGCTGGTCGTCAACAACAGGGCCTTTGCCAACCATCCCGACCAGGGCACCTGGACCATCGCCGACGTCAAGATGCGCGAGCGCGAGCCGTGGTTCGACCCGGCCGGGTTCTTCCTCGCCGAGCAGGACGGTCGCCTCGTCGGCTTCCACTGGACCAAAGTTCACGGCGTGCACGGCACGACGGTCCATGGCGTGCACGGCACGCACGACAACCACGGGCACGAACCCATCGGCGAGGTCTACGTCGTCGGTGTCGACCCGTCATTGCAGGGCAAGGGTCTCGGACCCGCCCTCACCCTGCGCGGCCTGCAACATCTGCGCAGCCGCGGGCTCGCCCAGGTGATGCTCTATGTCGACGAGACCAACACGAACGCGATCCGCACCTACGAGCGACTCGGCTTTGCGAAGTGGGACGTCGACGTCTGCTTCCTCCAGCAGTGACGGCTCGACCAACGGCAGTCAGGGAAGCTGCTTCGCGGCCTTCCGCGACGCCTTCCTAGCCGTCCGCTTTGCCCGGTGCGGCACGGACTCACGGCCGCCCGTGTCGGCTACGGAGACGAGCAGACCGCCGAGCAACCCGAGATCGCGGACGAACAACCCTCGCTGCACCTGGCGGTCCTGCTTGTCGTCCTCTGACCAGAATGCGTGCCCGGTCAGGGCATCGGGCACCACGGTCGCGGCAAGCGCCAACGACGCGAGCCGCGGGAAGCGTCCGAGCGCGAGCAGCGCGCCGGCGCCGATCTGCGTCCCGGCGAGCGCCCGCGTCACCGCCTGCGGGTCGCCGACCCCGAGTGCTGCGGCCTTGCGCTGGCGTCTGTCCTTGTCCCGTAGCGCGTCGGTGCCGGTCGCGACGAATGTGACACCGAGCAGCGGTCGCGCTAGTCGTCGTAACACCGGAGGCTCCTTGTCGTCGGTCCGTCGCACTGTCGCTACCCCGACACCGCCGTGCTGACTCTGGCTCAACGAGACGCATTGCGCTACACCTGACACATGGAGCGCCTGCAGGACGCCGACTTCCAAGCCCTGCTCGCCTTTCGCACGGCGCTGCGCAAGTTCAACCACTGGAGCGAGGAGCAGGCCAAAGCGGTCGGGCTCACCCACGCGCAGCATCAGCTGCTGCTGGCCGTGAAGGGACATCTCGGGCCCAAGGCACCCACCATCGGCGACGTGGCGGACTACCTGCTGCTCCGCCACCACAGCGCGGTGGAGCTGGTCAACCGGGTGCAGGCCGGTGGCTACCTCGAACGGCAACGTGACCTCATCGACGGTCGCGTCGTCCGGCTCCTGCTGACGCAGCGGGGCGAGGACTGCATCGATCAGCTGACCCAGCTGCACATCGCGGAGCTGAGCCAGCTGGCGCCGTTGTTGGCGCACGTGGTGAGCAGCGAGTCGCTGCAGCACGGGCCACTCGGTTGAACGAACTGGGCGTTGCCATTGCTGGCGGTCAGCGCCGGCGCAACCGGTCGCGCCAGCTCGGCCGGCTGCGGGTCTGTCCCGCCGGTCTCTCGGCGGCCGGTCCGGCCGCTTCCCCTGCCGGGTCGCGGGTCGGAGCGGTCGGGGGCGATGGGGGCGGCTTCGCGTCGTAGTCGGTGCCGGCGATGATCGCGGTGATCGCCGGCGCATCGAGGTGGTCGCTGTCGGCGATCTGCGGCACGTAACCGACGAGCACGCCGTCGCGCAGAACCATCGCCTCGAGGCCGGCGGCTCCGTCGTTGTCCCAGATCGCCTCGCGACCATCGGGGATGACGACACGTACGCCGACGTTGTAGACGCCCACCCGCCGGTTGACGCTGGCGAAGATGCGGCGGGTGCGCAAGAGCTCGACCACCTCGGTCGCGGTCGACTCGTCCATGCCTCGACGGTAGCCCGGTTGCTCAGCCGGCGTGCGCCAGCAGCGGCCGGCACATCGCCGCCAGCACATCAGAGGCGAGCACGTCGGCAACGAAGGTGGCGTGCACGGCAGCAGTAACAGCGGCGACCACGTCCGGCGGCGGCGGCGCGCCGGCCACCATGAGCAGCGCGGCGAGGGCGTCGAGCTGCGCGACCGCAGCTGCGCGTCCGCGTCCGGTGAGCTCGACGGCCCAGCAGGCTTCGTGCATCGCTGCCGCCCACGACCAGCCTTCGGCGCGCGCGGCCTGCAGCGCCCGGCCCGCGGCGGCGAGACCTTGCGGATCGGACGAGCGCACGAGCGCCACGATCTGAGCCACGGCGGGGTCGTCGACTGCGGCTGGGACCTGAGTCGGGGACAGCTGCGTTGATCGTTGTCGAGTCCAGCGGCGCCACGGCCGGGCGAGAGCGGCGGACTCCGCATCGTCCGCACCGGCGTAGCTGACCAACACCCCGTCGCACACCACGTCGAAGGCGCGCGGCCACGCACACACGGACACGTCGCCGGCACAGACCCAGCCGGCATCAAGCACCTCGTTCCGCAACCACGCCAGCAGCTCGGCACACCCACCCATCGGCGCAACCGCCAGCACTGGAAGGGATGACGTCCACGCCGCGAGACCGGCGACCTCCGACACCTGACGGGCTGCCGCGAGCACGTCGAGCGCGCGCGACTCCTGCCCTGTCACGTGCAGGAGCGTCTCCCGCGTTGCGCCGTTGCTTGCGTCGGACGGCGCCCGGTCGAGGACGGCGAGCGAGGTGTCGTCGAAGGTCATGGCGTGCAGCAGGTCGTCAGCGAGCAGCGCGCCGCGCGGGTGCCGGGAGAGGTCACGTACGACGAGTGCGATGTTGACGAAGGAGTACACGCCCTTCACCCGACCGCGCCGCTGGTCCGGCGCAACCGGATGGCCAGGATCGCGACGCTCAGGACGAGCAGCGCGATGCCGCCACCGAGCAGGCCACCGTTGATGCCGCCGCCGCCGCCGCTGCCGCCGCCCTTGATTGTGGACGCCTGTTGCTCGAGCTGGACGAGTGCGTAGTCACCTGCCATCGGCGCCGACGACTGAAAGATGTCGTTGCCGACCCGGATGGTGTGCTGTCGTGCCCAGCCGGTCGCCGTCCGCCGCTCGAAAACCGGACCCGTCTGCCCGGCGGCTGGGGCGGTCGGAGCCCGCATCTGCATCGTCGGTTCCTGCCGGCCCGTGCCGATGACCCGCACCGGCGTCGAGCCCGCCACGATCTCGACGCGGTAGACGTTGGTCACGATCGTGCCGTCCGCCGGCGACGGCGATCCGGGTGCGAGCGGTCGCGCCGTGACCCGGAGTGTCGCCGCACCGGGCGGGACCTGCAAAGCGCCCGCGGGCAGATACAGACTTATCTGCGGCCCCTGCTCCGCGCTGTTGGCGAACTGCGCGCCCGATACACCGTTGCGGACGCTTACCGTGCCGCTAGCCACCGTCGGTGCCTTCGTGGTCTTGGCATCCGCCGGCGGATCCACGTAGCGATAGGGCTCGTCCGGCAAGCTGATGCCGTCGTAGATAGGGACGGCTGCCGGCGCGAGCATCCATGCCCCCAGCAGTGCGAGCACCGCGATCAGGAGCCAGCGTGCGGCAGCGGGGGCCGTGCGGGTCACAGCAACCACCAGCCGGCGAGGTCGGCACCGACATGTGCTACCGCCGGAGCGGTCCAGCTGCCGGCCACGAGACGCAGGGCGCCCAGCACGACGCCGACCGCCAGGTCGAGGGGCAGGACGTGCCAGCCATAGAGCGGCACATGCAGCAGTGCGAACGCGACCGCGCCGCCGGCAACAGCCAGGTCCGGGCCCTTCCATCGGTCGAGCGCGTCGAACAACGCGCCGCGCAAAAACGCCTCCTCGGCCGAGGCGACCAGCGCCGTCGCAATCGCCCAACCGGCATAGCCGCCGGCCGGGCGCACGTCGGACAGTCCCCGGGAGAGGAGCACCGGCAGCACGAGGACGACGGCACCGGCGACGCCGACGCTGAGGGCACGCACGTCGACCCGGGTCGCCGGACGCGAAACGACGGCGAACAACGCGAGCACCGCGGCGAACGCGAGCCCGGCCCGCAACGACGTCGCGCCAGCCGTCCCCGCCAGCGCGACACGCAGTGCGATGGCACCGGCGAAGCCGACAGCGAGCGCGGTTGCCGGGACGCCGGCGCGGTGCCGGTCGGCGTACAGCGTCGTCATCCGAGGGTCCCCGGTGCCTCTTCCGACCCCATCTCGAAGACCCGGCGACTGCGCTGGGGGATCCGGTCGACCAGCCGGCCGAGCCGTTCGGTGGCACCTTGCAGCGGGCTCACGGTGCTGTTGAGCGAGGCGACCGCCAGGTTGAGCTGGGCCACGGTGTCCGCGACGCGTTGCAATGTCTCGCGGGCGCTGGTCAGGTCTTCACTCGATGCTGCGCGCAGCAGCCGCCGCAGCTCGTCGCCCGTGTCGGCCAACCGGCGCAGATCCTCGGTGCTCGCGGCGAGCCGTTCCAGCGCCAGCGCGATCCGCGGCAGCGCGAGCGCCACGTCGGCACCGCGCCGGGCGGCACCGACGCCGGTGCGGACGACTCCGATCAGATCAGGCATGACCCTTCTGAGGGTAACCGCGGTCGCACAGATGAGGACCACTGCTGATCCACGAGGTCGGCGAGGACTCAGGCGTCGCCGGGCGAGTCCACCGTCACCGACTGCTGGAAGTGGCCGTTGAGGTAGAGCTCGATGCGCCACTGGCCCGCGTCGATCGGTGTGTGCGCCGTGTCGCTGTAGCTGCCCGAGGCGGTCTGCACGAAGAGCCTGGGCGTGGAGGAGTAGGGGCTGTAGGCCTCGGTGTCGACGCTGTAGATGCGCGCACTCGTGATGTCACCCTTGTGGCCGTCGTTGAGGTCGAAGGTGATCTCGTAGCGAGCTCGATCCGACTGGTAGGCGGCCTTGAGATTCGTCAACGTCGCGCCGTTGAGGTCGTGCAACTCCGCGGTCCCGTACGCATCGAGGCTCGCCTCGATGTCGCGCAGTCCGTTGAAGAACGAGTCGAGGCGTTCGTTCGAGACGCCGGCGATCTCCATCGACTTGCGGTCCTGCGCGCGAAGCTGGGCGAAGAACTGGTCGCGGAACGCGCTGTCGAACTTGGCGATGACCTCGACGGCCTTGTCGCGCCACCGCTCGGCTTCTGCGTCGTCGCCGTGGACGAGCCCGACCTCGGCCTGGCTCATGAGGATGTAGGGCTCTTCCGGCGCCAGCCGCAACGCTTCGCTCACCTCCGCCTCGGCCCGCGCGCGATCGCCGAGGATGAGATAGGCGTAGCCGAGGTTGTTGTGCACGAGGTAGCTGTCCTCGCCGAGGTTGAGTGCCTTTTCATATGCCTGCGTCGATGCCCGCAGCTGCTTGGTGTCGGTCTGGTCGACACTCTGCGCCCCGCCCAGGGCGAGGTAGCCCTCGGTGTACTTGTCATCGGCCTCGACGGCCTTCTGGAACGACGCGACAGCCTTCTTGTAGTCGCCCTGGAACTCAGCGAGGGTGCCGGCGTAATAGGCCTTGAGCGACTCCTCCGGCACGCGATGCACTGACGACGCATTGACCACGAGGGCGCGCCCGACTCCGACGACGGACAGGAGGAGCGCGATCGCGACGAAGCCCCACTTGACGCCGTGACCCGGCACGGTGAGAGCCAGGCCGAGAAGGAACAGGCAGACGGCGAACAGGCCGGCGACGCCGATGTTGGCGTCCTCCTTGCTGATCCATGAGTCTGCTGCTTGCGCGTCGGAGAAGGCCTCCTGCTCAGGAAGCGAGCTCGCGGCGTTGGCCTTCGCCAGGTCGATCTTGTTGAACTTGTCCTGGAACGCGCCGTTCTGCTCGTTCCACGCATCCGCTTCGGCGTTGAGCTCGGCGGCGCTGCCCGGTGAGTTCTGGGCAAGGCGGTGCTCGACGGCGTAACGCCGGTAAGCCGCGGTGCTGGCCGCCTCGAGGTCGAGGTACTGCCCGAAGTCCTCGTAGGCGCGCTGGCTGGCCTGCTGCGCGGCGACGGTGTGGATCGCCCGACTGCGCTGTGCCTCTGCATTGTTGCGGTTGGCCCGAGCTGCGAGCAGACCCGTAAGTGCCGTGAGCACCGTGATGAGAAGGATCAGGACGGTAACGGTCGAACGCAGCGATCCGTGCCGTTCGTGGCCCGCGTGCTCCAGCCGCTCGATGACCTCGTGCAGCTCCTCGGCTTCCACGTCATGCCTCCACGGCGACGAAGAGAACCGTGGCGGCGACGAACAGCACGAGACCCGGCGCCGCCCACATCAGCGCGTTACGCCGGCGCCGGGTGACCTGACCGATCGCGATCAAGGCCAACGCGACGACGAGCCCCACGTCGATCGCGAACAGCTTGCTCCGAGAGGTCTCCATCTGGTCGGCCTCTGCGAAGAACCGCGCGGAGTCGGTCTCCGTCTGGCCTTGCGCGAGGAGATCGTCGACGCGGCGGTCGACGTCGTACGCCGGATCGGTGGGGTAGCCGAACTCGTTGTGCTTCACGAAGTCGAGGACGAAGTAGCCGTCGGTGAGCTTCAGCGCGACGTCGTCTTCTTGCAGGTACTTGCGATCGGCGGCGTC
>JAVEEE010000496.1 GCA_030840615.1 Frankiaceae bacterium
TACGCCGCCCCAGACACCTGCCGTGTCGGGACCGCCGTGCGAATGGTCGGAGTCGACGACGATCTGTGACGCGGTCGGTGCCGGTGCGGCGCTGTGGTGCTTGTCGTGACTGGCCGCCGCGGCGAGCGAGGCAATTTGCGTTGCGGCGTCCTGGCGGATCTCGTTCTCGCCGAACGGGCCCTGCTTGTAAGCGTTGAAGAAGCCCTGCGTCTCGATCTGCGCCAGCACGATCGTCGACTTGGCGTCGCCCACCGCGAACGCGCGGCTGTGCGCGCCGTCACCGAGGATCCCCGTCGCGAAACGTCCTCCGGTCGCGGACGGCAATGCCGTGACGTTGCCCGGGTGACCGGAACCAAAGCCGTAGCCGCCGAGGTAGAAGTCCTGGTTCGCCAGCATCGCGGCGGTGGGGTTGATCGACTCGGCAGCACCGCCGACGAGGTAGCGGGCCGGCTTGCTGCCCTTGCCATGCCCGGCGAACGCGACCGGTACGACCACGGCGGTGGCAAGCGCGGTGGCGCTGAGAAAGGCGACGTAACGGCGCACTCTGGACTCCTCGGGGCAAATCTTGGGGGTCGTCACAGCGTGGGTTCGCCATCGGGCCCCGTGCTTCCTGCCCTGCGCCGACGCATTTCGTGATCGGTCACCAACTGCCCAGCCCTCAGTTGGGCCCGGACCGGCAGGGACCGAGGTGCGGCTGGCGAACTGTGTGCTGCCCGCCCCTCTCCTCCAGGAGTGCTCTGCATGAAGCGCGCGCTCGTTGCGGTCACCGTGACGTCTTTGATCGCCTCCGGCACCGTCGCCGCCACGGCCGCCGGTTCATCGAGTGGCTCCTCCTGGACCGGGCTCCGGGCCGGCGTCGCGGTCGCCGACGCCACCTGGCACGTGGGTGCGGGTGCGGGTCAGTACGCGTCGGACGCGATGACCGTCCCGGACCCCACCGATCCCACCTCGATCCCCGACGCCGTCGCACAGTGGCCGAATGACGTCTCGAACGAATGGGACCCGAACGTCGAGCACGTGAAGCAGCGCTCGTCGTACGGCGTCGCGTCCCGCCTGTCGATCCGCGCGATCGTGTTGCAGGACGGCGCCGGCGGCGCACCGGTCGCGCTGGTGAAGGACGACAACTACCTCGCGCAGGACTACCTGACCCGCCGGGTCGGTCAGCTGCTGGCCGCGGACGGCAGCAAGGTGACCTACGACAACATCCTCATGTCGGCGACCCACGACCACAACTCGCCGTACTACTCCACGCCCTCCGCCGGCGTCTGGCTCTTCCAGGACGTCATGGACCTGCGCATGTTCGAATACCAGGCCCGGCAGATGACCGCGGCGATCGAACAGGCCGAGAAGTCGATGGTGCCGGCGCGGGTGGGCGCGACCACCGTGCAGTTCCCCGACTTCCAGGGCAACATCGCCGGTCAGGATCTCGACAACGACGGCGCGCCCGCGGGTTACCCGGTCGGCGACAACGACCACGGCGTCGTGGTCATGCGGTTCGACAACATGTCCGACCCGAGCAACCCCACGCCGCTGGCGACCTACGTCAACTACGCGCAGCACGGCGAGTCGCTCGAGGGCTACGACCTCTTCAGCGCCGACTGGCTCGCACCGTTCCAGCGGTTCGTCGACCGCGCGACCGGTGTGCCCGTCGTGTTCAGCCAGGGGTCGGTGGGTTCCGCCGAGGGGCCCTACGACCGCTACGGCAACCGGACGCCGACGGAGAAGGACGGCGGCGACACGGTCCTGAAGATCTGGGCGCACATGGGCTTCGCCCAGGCCGAGCGCGGGACCCACGTCCTCGCCGAACGTGTCATCGAGGCGTGGAAGGCGATCGGTGGGGCGGACTCCGCAGCCGGCAGCGGGGGCGTGACCGTGCAGGCGCCGTACCAGTCGCACCCGAAGGTCGCGATGGTCACCCACTGGGTGGCCGGCCCGGTCTCCCACCCCTACCCGAGCGTGTCGAACTGCCGCACCCGCAACAGCGTCAACGGCGACCCCGGATCGCCGGTGCTGGGGCTGCCGGACTGCCAGCGCGCCGACATCGGGGAGCAGGCTCCGCTCTACCAGAGCCTGAAGTCGGCGGGCCTGCCGCTGCCCGACAACTACGACGCGACGTCGTTCAGCTCCGTCGAGGAAAACCTCCGCATCAAGCTGCAGGCCGTCCGCATCGGCGACATCCTGCTGGCGTCGTGCTCCTGCGAGGCGCAGAGCGATCTCATCAAGAACCTCGAGAGCCGCACCGACGCGACCACCGGCAACATGTTCCTCGGCTTCGACTACGCCAACCAGGCCGACGTCGACGAGGGCTGGCCGGGCCTGGGCGTGCCGGCTTGTCATCCGATCGGGGACGGTTCGACCTACGACTGCCCCGACCCGACCAAGGACTGGTTGTTCGGCTCGAAGCGCACGACGATCAGCAAGGCCGCCTTCGACCACATGGAGGCAGAGATCCGCAACGACGCGGCCGGCTGGAACGAACCGTCGTACGCCGCGCAGGCCAACAGCGAGCCGACGGATATCAGCCAGATCAAGGGAAACTTCACGCACGAGGAGCTCGGCGCCGGCCCGTTCGCCAACTGTCGCGGCTATGACGTGTCGGTCGGCCTCGGTCACACCGGGGACTACGACGGCTACACGGTGTCCTACCGGGAGTACATGGCGCGCGACTCCTATCGCAAGGCGCTGACCTCCTACGGGGCACACACCGCCGACTACATGGCCACCAACCTCGTGTCGATGGCGGCCAACCTGATGTGCGGGTCATCACTGCTGGCACAGGTGACCGACCCGCTCGCGGCCGCCGACGAGCAGCGCCAGAACGCCGAGGCCGTCGCGCTCGGCCAGCTCTCGTCGTTCTACTACGACGGCTGGGCCGCCCAGATCCCCGACAACGCCGGTCCCGCGCATGCACTCGCGCAGCCCTGGGACGTCCAGCGGTTCGATGTCACGCAGTTCCGCTGGGTCGGTGGCGACAACTGGACCGACAACCCCGACGTCGAGGTGCAGCGGCTGGTCGGGGGGACGTGGCAGCCCTACGCCGACCAGAGCGGCGAAGTGCAGGTGTTCCTCGACAAGCCGACTGATGCCGTCAGCGGACTGGTCACCAACCGAAGCGGCGCGCAGCAGTGGAACTGGCGGGCGTCGTTCGAGGCGTTCGACTCCTATCCGCGTGCCGATGTGCCGGGTGGCCAGGTGCCCGACGGCACCTACCGCTTCCACGTGAAGGGCAAGATCCACACCGGCGGCGCGGCTGCTCCCTACGAGATCGCGTCCGCGCCGTTCGTCGTGTCGCCGTGGCGGGGCATCGGAGTCCACGACCTGCGCCGGGACGGGCGCACGGTCTCCTTCACGGTCGACCCCATCACCTACCCCCGGCTGCCGTCCGCCGCCCACCGGGCCGGCATCGCCTTCTACGCCGACGACCTGGGCGGCACGCCGGGCCACGGGCCCATCTGCATGACGTGCGCGTTCCGGCCCTGGGCAACCTCCGGCCAGGCCGTGTCAGCCGTGGTCGAGGTCGTCGACGGCTCGAGTGCACAGACGCACACCGTGACGGCGACGTTCGACCTGTCGACCGGACGATGGACCGCCACCGTGCCGACGGGGCTCGCGCAGACCGTGCGAGTACCGGTGGGCGGCGTACGGGACGCCTACGGGGAGACCAACGGGCAGCCGCTCACGCTCGCGGGCTGAGGAGGCCGCTCCGATAGCCTGCGGGCGTGAGGGACTCGACGTCCGACGTCGACCCTGACGTCGACCCGGAGCTTGGAAACGGGCTTGACCCCGACCATGACACCGGTGTCACCAGCACCGGGCATGAGACGACCGGGCTCCGGTGGACCGGACGGGACTGGCTGGCCCTTGCCGGCGTGTTCATCGTCTACGGCGTCGCCGCGCTGCTGCTGTTTCCGGGCCCCCACCCGGGCGACCCGAGCTACTACTTCCAGTCGGCGGTCAACTGGCCGCACATCCCGGCCGACTACTGGACGTTGCGGATCGGGCTGGTCGCTCCGGTCACGGCTCTCGTGCATCTCTTCGGACCGTCGGAGATCACCCTCTACGCGCTCCCGACGGCGGCGACCCTGCTACTCGCCGCGGCGGTCTTCGCCACGATGCGACTGCTCGTCAGCGATCGCCTCGTTGCCGCCGCCGCGGCTGCGACGATGGTGCTCGTCCCGGGCTACCTGCTCAACGCCTTCTACATCTTCCCGGACACCCTGGCGACGGCGACCTTTGCCGCGGGGTTTCTCGCGGTGCTGCACGCCCGGCCACGACACGACTCCCCCGACGTTCGCTGGGCGACCCCGACCGCAGTCGTAGCGGGCGTGCTCTTCGGGCTCACCTATCTCATCCGCGAGTTCAGCCCGATCCTCGCACCCGCAGTCGTGGCGGCGCTGTTCCTCCTGCACTACGACCGCCGGCGCATCTGCTGGCTCGCCGCCGGCTTCATCGCCACCCTTGCCGTGGAGCCCATCTACGGAGCAGTGAAGTACGGCGATGCCTTCGCTCACCTGCACACGCTGATGCGTGGAACGGGCGAGGGCGCACACCATGCGATGTGGGCGCCGTTCCGCCGGCAGGTGCACAACCCGGTCGACGCGGCACTCGTCCTGCCTCGGCTGCTGCTGTCGTGGCGAAGCGGCTGGATTCTCGTCGTACTCATGGGCGTCTTCGTGCTGGCGCTGCTGATCGTCCGCGATCGGCGCCTGACCCTGCTCGGCATCTGGTTCTTCAGCTACTGGGCGATCATGATCGTCTTCGCACTGGTCCGGAACAGTCACGGCGACCCGTTGGTCAACGTCGGCAACGTCCGCTACTGGGCGCCGCTGCTGCCCCCCATGGTCATGGGTGGGATCGGTGGGGCAGCGCTGCTCATCCGCGGTCGGGAGCCGGGCCTTCGGCGCGTTCGGTTCGCGCAGGCGGCCGCGCTGGCACTCGCCGCGGTGACCGTCATCCCGGGATCGGTCGAGTTCTCGAGCTGCGCCTCCCACGACATCTGGCGAAACGAACCGCAGCAACGATGGGTTGAGGTCCGATCGTGGCTCCAGACCTCGACGGCGCAGCACTACGACCTCATGTGGGCAGCGAACCCGTCGAGGCGGCTGCTCACCGTGTTCACCCGCAGCACCTTCGGTCATCGCCTGTGGCCGGGACAGGTGCAGCCGATCCCCCGGCTCGGGACGCCCACCCCCACCCAAGACCCTGCATCGCTCGTGCTGGTCGACTGGCGCCGCGACTCTGCACGTCGCGTTGCCGACCTGCGCCGCAACGCATGGACACCGATCTTCGTCACGCGCGACGGCGTCATCGCCGTGCTGGCGCAGTCGGGACAAGGCCGACCGGTGTCGGCAGCAGACGAAGTTCGCTGGATGTCGGCGATAGGCCCGCGCGACCTGACGCCGGGGTCCTGTGGGCTGAGCCCTTACGAAGCCGGTTGAGTCACCGGCCCCCGCAGACGCGAACCATCAGGTATGCAGGCCGCACTCGCTCTTGCCGGTGCCGCTCCAGCGGCCGGCCCGCGGGTCCTCGCCCGCGCCGACGCGCGCGGTGCACGGCGCGCAGCCGATCGACGGGTAACCCTCAGCCTGAAGCGGGTTGACGAGGATCTTGTTGCGTTCGATGTAGCCCTGCACGTCCTCGTCGGTCCACGCGACGACCGGGTTGACCTTCAGCACCGAACGGCGTCGGTCCCACTCCACCGGCTGTGCGTCGGCACGTGTCGGCGACTCGCTGCGCCGAAGTCCGCTGACCCAGCCGTCGTACAGGCCGAGCATCGCGTTGAGCGGCTGCACCTTGCGCAGCTGGCAGCACCGGTCCGGGTCGCGGGCGAACAGCTCCGGACCGTACGCCGCATCCTGCTGGGCCACCGACAGCGCGGGGGTGATCGTCAGCACCCGCGCGGGATAGGCCGCACGCACGGCGTCGCGCATGCCGATCGTCTCGGGGAAGTGGTAGCCGGTGTCCAGGAACACGACATCGATGTCGGCGCGCACCTTGACCGCGAGATCGATGAGCACCGCGTCCTGCATGCTCGTCGCCACCACCATGCGGCCCTCGAGCGCGGTGTCAGCCCATTTGAGGATCTCGACCGCGTCCGCATCCGTCAGCTCGGCAGCCGCCCGGGCGACGAGCTGCTCACCGGCTTGCGGGTCGAGCGCCACGTCAGGTCTTCTGCCGCCACAGCGAACGAGCGGGGATCTTGTCCGCGTCGACCCGGTGGGCGTACTTCTGCGCGATCTCGGTCACCTCGTGCAGCAGCCGGTCTTCCAACGTGATCGGGTCGAGGCCGAGCTCGAGCAGCCGGCGGTTCTCGACGAACAGCTCGTTCTCGTCCGCCTCGTTGCGCGGGTTGTCGACGTGGTCGATCTCCGCACCCGTCAGGCGCGACACCAGCTTTGCGAGGTCGATCAGCCGATGCGTCTCTGTCATCTGGTTGAAGACGCGGACGCGCTCGCCCGCTGCGGGCGCGTTCTCGATGGCGAGCTGCACGCAGCGCACCGTGTCCTGGATGTGGATGAACGCACGTGTCTGGCCGCCGCTGCCGTGCACCGTCAACGGATAGTTGATCGCCGCCTGCATGAGGAAACGGTTGAGCACCGTCCCGTAGTCACCGTCGTAGTCGAAGCGGTTGATGAGCCGCTCGTCCACGCTCGTCTGGTCCGTCTGCGTGCCCCAGACGATGCCCTGGTGCAGATCCGTGATCCGCAGCTGGTCGTTCTTCGCGTAGTAGGCGAACAGCAGCTGGTCCTGGGTCTTCGTGAGGTGGTAGATGCTGCCCGGATTCGGGGGGTACAGGATCTCCTGCT
>JAVEEE010000498.1 GCA_030840615.1 Frankiaceae bacterium
GAGCCTTCAGACCCGAGGGTCAGGCCGAGGCGACCCGACCGAGTCCGGTGCGCGCGATCGCGACGTGACCGGCCGCGAGCGCCCACGCCGCCACGGTGGCGAGGGCGAGGAGCAGGCCCCTCAGCGCACTGGTTGCCGGGCCATCGGTGTCGAACGGTGAACGCCACGCCGTGGCCGCTTGCAGCTGGACGACCGCAGGAGCTGCAAGATCAGGGGCCATCACGTTCTGCACCCGGGTTCCCATCCCACCGAGGGCGAACGCTGTCGGCGACGCCGTCCACCCGCCGGCGGAGGTCCCGGGAGCTCGCCCGCTCGACACCGGGCGAGTTCGAGCGCCGGTCGGAGTCGAGGAGACACCGGAGGGCGCGGGCGCGTGAGCGTGGTGTCGATGGCGCGGCGGCTTCGCGTCGGGAGTCGTGTCGGTGCCGTGCCCGGCGATCTGCTGGAGCCTGGTCAGGGCGTCGTCGACACCTGACGTGACCGTCTTCACGACGTCGTCCGGCGACGGGACCGGCGGCAGCGTCGGCGTAGTGACGGGGACCGGCGACGGGACCGGCAGCGGATCCGCGGCCGCGGTGCCTGCGCCCGCGAGGCACAGCACGGTCGTGGCGGCGGAGACTGCTGCAGAGCGGACGGCGATCGAGCGCATGCTGGGGTGCTCCCTTCGTTGCCCCCCATTCAGGGAGAACAACGACGCATGTACCCAAAAGTGACGGCCTGGATCACGCCGCGACGGCAGTTCCTTCGTAGAGGGAGCCGAAGGCTCTCGGCTCGCCCTTGCCGTAGTAGGTGTCGAGGCGCGTGATCGCCATGCCGCCGGCCTCGATGATCGACGGGATGTCGCGGTTGAGATGGCACCCACCGGCGATGCGCTGCTGCATTCCGTTCAGCCTCGCCTGCCACTTGCGCACCTTCTCGTCCGGGGCGAGTCCGTGCTCGACGAAGAACAGCTGACCGCCCGGTCTCAGCGCTCGTCGCATCTCGCGAACGGCGGCGACCGGGTCGGGGATCGTGCACAAGCTCCAGGTGCAGAGGACCGTGTCCGCCGAAGCATCGGCCAGCGGAAGGCGCTGGCCGTCGAGACCGATCACCTCGACCGGCACCGATGTGTCGGCGATGCGGCCGGCCGCGAGCTGCACCCCGAGGCCGGAAGGCTCGACGGCACGCAGCCGCGTCACCCCGTCAGGGAGGAACGGGAGGTTGTGCCCGGTCCCGAAGCCGACCTCCAACACCTCGCCGTGCAGCCCGGAGCACACGCGTCCTCTGATCTCGCGGGTCTGTTTCGTGTTCATCACTACGTTGATCACGCGAGGGAGCACGCGGTCGTCGTAGAAGCCCATGGCCACAACCCCTCTGCCCGGCAACTCGGCCATCATCCTCCGTCGGTGGGCGCCGGTCACGCCGTGCGGATGTCGACCGCACCGACTCCGACGAGGACGTCGATGACCAACCGGTCGTCAGCCGTCGCGGGTCCGTCGCCCAGCGACTGTGTCTGCTCCGCATCGACGCCACTGACCTCGTGGCCGTCGATCGTCACGCTGCCCAGACCCGAGCGCGCATGCACGACGACCGCGGCAGAGGCCGGCACGGTGACCGCGACGTCGCCTCGCCCGAGCCGCACCTCGGTGCGGTGGTGGCCGGCCACCGTCAACGACGACAGGTCGAGGTTGACCTTGCCGGCGCCGTACTCATATGACGACTGCAGGTCGCTCACTGAAGACACGTGATAGGTCCGCGTCCCGAAATGACTGCCGAAGATGCCGACCGTGCCGAGCGCCAACACGAGCAAGGCCGCGACGGACACGAGCATCCACCGACCGCGTCGCGTGCCGACGACGAGAGCGATGACCAAGGCGGCGACGAGCAGTCCGACCGGTGCACCCCACCACAGCGCGTGTGCGATCCCGGTGAAGACGACGACCGCGAGTACGACGAGGAGTACGGCGGGGAGGCGCGACGCGAGCCGGGCCGGTCTTCCTTCTGGCCGCAGTGGCGCCGGCCCGTCGGTCGACGGCGTGAGCAGCCAGCCGGCCAGGTAGACCGCGAGACCGATGCCGCTCACCAGGGTCGCGACGACGGCGACGATGCGGACCAGCGTGATGTCGAGGTTCCAGCGTTGGGCGATGCCGGCGCAGACACCTGCGAGCATGCGGCCCTCGCGGGGCCGGACGAACAGCGGGTCGGGCCGGCGGGTTTCTTCCGAGGGCGGGTTGGGCGGGTCTGAGGGTGGGTTGGGAGGGTCTAGTGGCTCAGTTGCCGGGGTTTCTGTCATGCCCAGACCATGCGCGGCACAGGGGCCCTGGCGGATCCGGCTGAGCGCCTGTTTCGACCCTGACCTTCGTCTCCGGGATCCCTCCGGGTCCGATCCGGATCCCGCGGGTGCGTCGAGGTGTGATCCTTGACCTGTGACTTCCGAGGTAGGCCCGCAGCCGCTGCGGCCGGACCGGCCGCCGCTGCTTCGGCGTAGCGACGGCCGGTTGCTCGCGGGGGTAGCGACCGGCGTCGCCGCTCACCTGGGTGTGCCCGTCGTCGCGGTCCGCGTGGTCTTCGCGCTCCTCACCGTCAACGGCATCGGTGTGCTGGCTTACGTCGGGTTGTGGCTGCTCGTCCCGTCCGACGGTCGTGAGGGAGTGCATCGCCCGCGCCTGCGCAGTCCGCGTCAATTCATCCGCGTCCTCGTGCGACATCGGCCGGGTGACGATCCGCGCCGACGGTTGAAGCTGCTCGGCTACTTGCTGCTCGGCATCGCCTCGGGTTCGTTGCTCGGGCTCTTCGGCCTCGACGTCGGCGGCCACAGCATCCTGCCGCTCTCGGTCGCCGGCGTCGGCGCGCTGCTCATCTGGTGGCGCGCGCCTGAGGCGCAACGCGAGCAGTGGGGCAAGGACGCGCGGCGTTATCGGACTCGGCTCGGGCGGCGCGGTCCCGTCCTGGTGATCCTCGCCGGCATCGGGCTCGTCGTCATCGGCATCACGTCGTTCCTGGCCGCACACGACGCGCTGGCGCAGGCCCGGAACGGCGCGATCGCGATTGTCGCGACCCTCGTCGGGGTGCTGCTGGTCGCGGGGCCGTGGCTGCTTCGGCTCGTGCGCGAGCTCACCGCCGAACGCCGCGCGCGCATCCGCGAGCACGAGCGGGCCGAGCTCGCCGCACATGTGCACGACTCCGTCCTCCAGACGCTCGCACTCATCCAGGCGCAAGCCGCTGACACCGACGCCGTTCGACGGCTGGCGCGGCGCCAGGAACGTGAGCTGCGTTCGTGGCTCTATGTGAAGTCGGCGGCGGATGGTGACGGCACGATGTCGTTTGCCGATGCGCTGCGGGCTGCAGCAGCCGACGTCGAAGACGCGCACGCCGTCACCATCGACGTCGTTGTCGTCGGCGACGCGGATCTCGATGACGCCCTGGCGGCGACCGTCGCCGCGGCGCGTGAGGGCATGGTCAACGCGGCCAAGTCGTCCGGCGCTCCTGCCGTGTCGGTCTTCGCGGAGATCTCCACGAAAGACGTCGAGGTCTTCGTGCGTGACCGCGGCCGCGGCTTCGACCCCGAGCAGGTGCCGGCGGACCGCCGAGGCATCCGCGACTCGATCGTCGGACGCATGGCCAGGCACGGTGGCGAAGGACTGGTGCGCAGCGGGCCGACCGGCACGGAAGTGGCGCTGAGCGTCACCCGAAAGGTCAACGCGTGAGCGCGGCGTCCTCAGGCCGGGTGCGGGTCGTGCTGGTCGACGACCATCGCCTCGTCCGCAGCGGCGTTCGCGCGGAGCTGGGGGCTGAGGTGGACGTCGTGGGCGAGGCCGGCGACGTCGACGAGGCCATCCGCGTGATCACTGCCGAGAAACCGGACGTCGTGCTGCTCGACGTGCACATGCCGGGCGGTGGCGGCGCGGAGGTGATCCGTGGCGTGCATGGCGTTCTGCCCGCCGTACGGTTCCTTGCCCTGTCGGTGTCCGATGCAGCCGAGGACGTCATCGGCGTCGTCCGCGCAGGCGCCCGCGGCTATGTCACCAAGGCGATCGACGGCCCTGCGCTCACCACGGCGATCGTGCAGGTCGCATCCGGCGATGCCGTGTTCGGCCCGCGTCTCGCCGGCTTCGTTCTCGACGCCTTCGCCGGGCCGGCAGCCGCGACACCGGCAGGCGACGACGACCTCGACTCGCTCACGCCGCGCGAGCGCGAGGTGCTGCGGCTCATCGCCCGCGGCTATACCTATCGCGAGGCCGCGCAGGAGCTGGTGCTGTCGGCGCGAACGATCGAGACGCACGTCTCGTCGGTCTTGCGCAAACTGCAGATGTCCAACCGCCGCGAGCTCGCCCGCTGGGCGTCGAGCCGGCGGCTCGTCTAGAACGCGGCCAGGTCAGTAGCTGTAGTCGTAACCGCTGCTCGTGGCGCTCGGCGAAGGTTGGGTGGCCGCGGCGACGTCGCCCGCCGGAGTCAGGACGTGCCAGCGGAAGTGCTGGGCGCCGAACGCATCGCTGACGTCGTCACCGGTTGCCTGCCCGGCCCCTTTGTCGAAAGCGAACCGGTAGAGCGGCCGACCCGCGGCGGTCACCTGCGTCGTCCCGTCGTTGCGGGCCGCAGTGCCCAGCTTGGCGGTGACGTCGGAGTCGGCCATCGGCGCCGAACCCGCGGGGACCGTGACCGGCAGCCAGACCTTCGTGCATGCGCCGGTGCACAGGACGCGACCCGAGCTCTCCTGGTCCGGGGTGTAGAGCGTGCGGCCCTGCGCGTCGACGAGGACGTCGCCGACGCCGGACACCGACTGAGCCTTGACCGTCGCCACCGTGGCGCTGTCGGGCGGCGACGCCGTCTTCCCACCGGATGATCCACCGCCGCAGGCGGCAAGCGCGAGCGGAAGGACCAGGACGCCGGCGACGTAGGCCGCGGTTCGCTTCATGCCCTGAACCACGTCATGTCGACCCGATGGGTTCAGCCCGGGATGACCTCGTGGATCTCGTCGGCAACAAGGCCGTGTGCCTTGCGGTGCACCGTGTTGGCCGCCTCGGCGTCCGGTGCGTCGACCAGGCAGAAGATCTTGCCGTTGGCCTCGTCGACCCAGTAGTTCTTGTAGTCGACTCCGTGCTCACCCTGAACCGCAAGATCAGCCTCGTGCGCCTTGGCCACGTCCGCGGCCTTGACGCCATCGACGTTGTGGATGTCCATGAACAGCGGCACTCCGCCACCCCCTGTTGGTCTATGCGCTGAATTCGATGGGCGGAGATTACGCCGAAAAGAGCCGGGCCGGAAGAGGTCGCGCGTAGCTGCACCCTTCGAGGATTCTGATCCACAGCGATGACAGGACGCTCCCGGAGGGTGTAGACACCGCCTAGAGGAAGGCCGTCTCGCCGGGGGGTCCGAGTGGCAGGTCAAACAGCGCCGCCGGTCGCGGCGCAGGCTCGGCTTGCCGGGCCGGTCGCGCTGCTCGTCGCGGACGGCGGACGGCCGGCGCTGCGCAACTTCGTGCTTCCCGTGCTCGCAGTCGCGGCGGTTGCCTGGACGCTGACCGCGCGCACCGGCTCCGGTGACATGACGATGGGTGCGGCGACGTTCATCGCGAGCTGGGTCGTGATGATGGTCGCGATGATGCTTCCGGCGGTCGCGCCGGTGGTCGGTCTCTATGCACTCGCCGCACGTCGCAACGTCGTCGCCGCCGTACCGGTGTTCCTGGCGGGTTACCTGCTGGTGTGGGCGCTGTCCGCGCTTCCTGCCTACGCCGTGGCCCAGCAGGTTTCCGACCCGCTGGCGATGGGTCGGCCTTGGGTGGCCCGCCTCACCGGTGCCACGCTGCTTGCGGCCGCCGCCTACCAGTTCACCCCGCTCAAGGCCGCATGCCTGGCGCACTGCCGTTCTCCGATGTCGTTCTTCCTCGGCCGCAGCGGGAGTCTCGCGAAGCCTCGTGCCGCGTTCGCTGCCGGAAGCGCGCACGGGCTCTACTGCCTGGGCTGCTGCTGGGCGCTGATGGCCGTGCTGGTCGTCCTCGGCGGGATGCAGATCGGCTGGGCGCTGGGGCTCGCCGCGGTGATCGCGCTGGAGAAGCTGGGTCCCTGGGGCCTGACCGCTTCCCGTGCCGTCGCCGCAGGAGCGGCCGGGCTGGGAATAGCGCTCATCGCCAGCCCGCAACTACTCACCCACCTGATCACCGTGCAGCAGATGTCGATGTCGATGTAGGAGGATCCATCCATGACCGCAGCAACAGAGACGGCTCAGCGCACGCAGTACCGAGTGACCGGCAAGGGCTACGAGTTCTGCAACTGCCAGCCCGGCTGCACGTGTAACTTCTCCGGCTTCCCGACGTCCGCGGACGGGAGCTGCAAGGCGTTCGTGGGCAATGTCATCGAGTCAGGGCAGTGCGGCGACGTCGACCTCTCCGGCGTGACGGCAGTGGCGATCATCGACTGGCCGAAGGCCATTCACGACGGCAACGGCAAGGCAGTGTTCGTCGTCCCTCCTGAGACCACCGACGAGCAGGTCAACGCGTTGGCACAGATCTACACCGGCGCGCTGGGTGGCATGCCGTGGGAGATCCTCGGGGGGACGTTCGAGGTCGCCGGCCTCGTCAAAGCGCCGGTGACCATCACCGCGGACGGCCTTGACGTGACGATGGACGTCGAAGGCGTCGGCAAGGCCGCCGGTCGTTACTTCGCCAACCCGGTGACCGGGGAGCGGCACGAGGCGCACATCGTGCTGCCGGACGGTTTCATCTGGACCAAGGGCGAGTGCGGCGTCGGCTCGTTCGACGCTGCGGCCGAAGGCGTGTCCTTGTCGTTCAAGGACAGCAACTGGATCTACTACGAGTTCGACTGGTCGAACGCCGCTAGCTGACGCTGCCTCTGCTGAACGAGTCAGCCTTTTCGGGCAGTGACCAACCATGCAGCCGACCGGAACACCACGCCGGCCGGCGTCACATGATCGGCAAAGGCAGCACGCAGGTCGTCAAGCGCGCGGGTCGCCGTCTGCGCGTCGAGGTCGGCGAGCAGACTCCGCGTGATGCCCATCCCGCGGACGAAGGCAAACGCCTCATCGGGGTCGGGGCCGAGGTTGAAGTCTCCGTCGACCGGCTCGACCGCCACGTCGGTGAGTCCGGCCTCGGTGAGGACCCGGCGTACGACGTCGGGGTCGGTCATCGAGAACGGGCCGGGCGCTCCGGGCGGCGGCATCGGTAGGTCGCGGCCGGCCGCCAGCGCGCTGCGCATGGTTGCGGCCCACTCGTTGTGTTGCAGGCCTTGCCACACCACCAGCAGCACCCGGCCCCCCGGCGCGAGCGCCTGGGCGATGTTGGCGAACGCGGCCACCGGATCCGCGAAGAACATGGACCCGAACTGGCTGATGACGACATCGAACGACGCCGAGTCGAACGCCTGCACCTGAGCATCGGCCTGGGCAAAGCGGACGTTGTCGAGACCTTCCTCCGTCGCACGCTGTCGCGCCCGCTGGAGCATCGCGCTCGACAGGTCGACGCCGAGCGCTTGACCGCCGGGTGCGACGGCCCGCGCGGCCTCTCGCGTGGTCCGCCCCGCGCCACAGCCGATGTCGAGGACTCGTTCGCCGGCATGCAGGGCGGCGGCTGTGACCAGCGCCTCGCGGTAGGGGGTGGCACCGCGCTCGTAGCGTTCGGCGTGCTCGGCCCAGTGCTCGCCTTCATCGCCGTCCCAGGCCGCCGACATGTCGCGGTTGCCCTCGGCCACCGTCCCCGCACTGCGTTCATCGGTCATGGCTCCCCCTCGGCCCGACAGTATGTCGCGGTGTCAGCCGGTGATCCGCACGCAGTCGACCCACAGCCGTGCGTTTTCGCAGGTCAACGGCTTGATTGACAGTGACCCTGCCCTTCACAAAGGCCACCGGGATGCCGATGCAAGCAAGGACACCTTAAGAGGTAGCAGGGCATTTCGGACCCTGACGATGCA
>JAVEEE010000504.1 GCA_030840615.1 Frankiaceae bacterium
TGAGCACCTGCATGCCGAGGTAAGGCATGTCCCACCGGTTGTCGGACCGGGTCGGCCGGAGCAGCTCCGCCAGTGGGTTGGTGATGGGCCGCGGCGCCATCTCCCGCTTGTCGCGCAGCGGCTGGGCGAACGTCTCGCAGTGCCGTGCCACGTCCATCGTCAGGGTCGCGGCGAAGAACTTCGCGTCGATGTCCGGCACCGTTTCGACGATCCGCGCGCCGGTGATCATCGCTCCCTGCTCGCCGTGCAGGAACTGGCTGATCTGCATGCAGGACAGTGCACGCCGCACCCGGGTCAGCTCACCTGGCTCCGCAAGCCGGTCCTCGAACTCCGGGATCCCGTAGATCGGCACGACCTCGACCGGCATCCCGAGCGGGTTGTCGTAGTCGAGGTCCATGTCCCAGTCGATGCGACTCTGCGCATCCCACTGCTTGTCCTTGCCCTTCTGGTAGAGGTTGAGCAGTCGCTGCCGCTCGACGTCGTAGGTCCAGGTGAACCGCGTGTCGCCGGCCAGTGGGAACGACCACTCGCCGCCGCGCCCTGCGTCGGGCCTCACGTCGCTGATCGTCATGTCGCCTCCGCCCGCCCGAAACCGAGTCCCGGTTAGACGATAACCATTGACCCGTCGCCGGTAGCCGGCGCCAGGTCAGCATTCGATAGCGTCGAGCCATGAGCCAAACCGTCGAGTTCCGCAGCAATGGCGACACCGCATCCGGCTACCTCGCCGTGCCTACCTCAGGGACCGGCCCGGGCCTGCTGGTCGTGCAGGAGTGGTGGGGTCTCGTGCCGCAGATCAAGGGAGTCTGCGACCGGCTGGCCGAGGCCGGGTTCGTCGCCCTCGCCCCCGACCTCTACCACGGTGAGATCGCCGAGCACACCGAGATGGACAAGGCCAACGAGCTCATGCAGTCGCTGCCGCCAGACCGGGCCGCGCGCGACATGGCCGGCGCCATCGACTACCTGCTCGACCACCAGGCTGTGCAAGGCAACGCCGTCGGCGTCATCGGCTTCTGCATGGGTGGCATGCTCGCCTTGCTGATCGCAGCCCTGCAGGGTGACAAGGTCGCAGCCGTCGTACCGTTCTACGGCGCGCCGCTCGGCGAGATGGCGCCGGACTGGGCCGGTCTCACCGCGTCGGCGCAGGGCCACTTCGCCGAGAACGACGACTTCTTTCCGGCCGACGCGGTCCGGGCCCTCGAGCAGGAACTCAAAGGCATGGGCAAGGACGTCGATTTCACCTTCTACCCGGGCACCGGGCACGCGTTCGCCAACGAGCAGAATCCGCTCGGCACCCACGACCAGGACGCCGCCAAGACTGCCTTGGACCGAGCGGTGTCGTTCCTGCGAAGCAAGCTGACCTGATTATCTATGACCCCAGCGGTGTGCCACTGCTGGGCCTATGACCCCACCGGTGTGCCACTGCTGGGCCTATGACCCCAGCGGTGTGCCACTGCTGGGCCTATGACCCCACCGGTGTGCCACTGCTGGGCCTGTGGGCCGAGGGGGACAGCGCCGGCGCCGGCGCCGGTGCATTGAGCCGGACCGGCAGGCGCTCGTAACCGCGTAGCACCCGCAGCTGCCGGCGTTCCGGCTTGGCCTCGACCTTCAGGTCGGGGAACCGGTCGTAAAGCATCCGCAGCGCGACCGAGCCCTCGAGCCGGGCCAGGCTGGCGCCCAGGCAGAAGTGGATGCCGGCGGAGAACGCCAGGTGTTCGCGGGCGTTCTCGCGGGTGATGTCGAACCGCTGCGGATCGACGAACACGTCCGGGTCGCGGTTGGCGCCGCCGAGCATGATGCTGACGAAGCGGCCGCTCTGCACCTCATGACCGGCGACCTCGGTGTCCTCACCCGCGACCCGCACCGTCAGCTGCACCGGCGACTCGTAGCGCAGCACCTCGTCGACCGCGTTGTTCCAGCAGCTCGGGTCCGCTTTGAGCAGAGCCAGCTGCTCCGGGTGCTCGTCGAACAGCACGACCGCGTTGCCGAGCAGGTTGACGGTCGTCTCGAAGCCGGCGCCGATCACCAGCAGCGCTGTCGCGCGCAGCTCGACGTCGTTCAACGTCTCGCCCTCGTCCTTCAGCGTGGCGAGCCGGCTCATCAGGTCGTCGCCGGGGTTACGGCGTAGCTCTACGAGGTGCTGCGCGAGCCAGTGATGAATCTGGCGGAGCGCGACGGATGCCCGCCGGAACTCGCGGTAGGTCAACGCCGGGTCCAGCGTGACGGCTGCCTGGTTGCCCCACTCGAGCATCTTCTGCTGCATCGAGTCAGGTACGCCGAGAATCTCGGCGATGACTCGGACCGGGAGAGGTGCGGCATACATCTCCACCAGGTCGACGACCTCGCCGCGAGCCTGCCGGCGGCTCATCTCGTCGAGAAGCTCGGTGGCGATGGCCTCGACGCGCGGTTCCATGGCGGCCACCTGGCGAGCCGTGAAGACCTTGGACACGAGCCGCCGATACCTCGTGTGGTCCGGCGGATCGACCGCGAGCATCGACGGCGGCTCGGCCGGGCCGACGGCCCAGGGGTCGACGGTGCGCGCGAGCAGCAACCGGGCCACCGGCGACAACCGCTCGGAGGAGCCGATGCCCACGCGGAACGACGGGCTCCGCAGCACCTCACTGGCCACGGTGTGCGACGCCGTGGACGAGATGAGGCCGCCGCGCATCAGCGGTCCGTGCGCACGCATCTGCTCATACGTCGGGAACGGGTCGTCCCAGAGCGCCTTGTCGACGGCGAGCTTCGCGCCGAGCTGCCCACGGCGGGCCTCGCGTTGCAGCATCATCCGGGGTCCGACGGATTGCACGGCCCAGCGGAGCAGAGTCGATCGCGCCATGGCTTCAGGATGCCGAATCGGATTCGGACTCTGCTAGGGGGGTCTGGGCCAGGGGGGTCGGG